>NZ_CAWURG010000012.1:0-199486 GCF_963924895.1 uncultured Sphaerotilus sp. | reverse complement strand
CGCCAGTTCAGTCGAGCCTTCTTGAACTGCTTGCGCCGGGCGGCGTACTCCTCACAGACGAGCTGCACCGTCGCGCTGCCCACCCGCACGCCCTCGCATTTCGAGTACCCCGCCGTGAGCCTCTGCAGGTCGAACCCGCTGAAGAACTTGCGCCGCTCCCGGATCGCCCGCGAACTCGTCTCGTTGCAGTAGTTCCACACCTGATTCACCTCGCGCGCCATCGCAGACAGCACGCCAGCGTGCTTGTCCTTGATGCGCAGCTTGAGGGTCTTCACGGCTTCCATCCGGCAACTGTATTTCCATACATGTCGGTTGACAAGCCGGAACGGCTTGAACGCTCGACCCCGGGCTGAACCCCGGGGCTTGTCGCTTCGTCCGGGTCAACTTTGATCGCGCCCGTGACAGAGCTTGAACTTGCGGCCACTGCCGCAGGGGCAGGGTTCGTTGCGGCCCACCTTGGGCATGCCGCGGCGCACGGTCGACACCCTCAGGCGCTCCGTCCGGCCGATCGCCGCCAGATCGATGACGGTGGAGACGAGGTCCTCGATCGCGGCATCCAGTGACTTGAGCGGCTGCTCTTCATCGAGTGCCTTGGTGTAGGCCTGTTCGTCCTCGGTCTGCTCCGGCAGGTGGCGGCGCAGGCAGGCCAGCAGGTCGGACAGGTCGGTGTGGCCCAGCTCTTCCAGCGCGGGGAAGTGGTTCAGCGCGTGCTCGAAACCGGTCACCCACGGGGCCAAGGCGCCTTCGATCTCGGCACGGCCGGTCAGCGGCTCATCGTTCTCGTCGAGCGGCTGCATGACGACGGGGTCGAACCATTCGTCCTCGACCATCGCGCGGTGGATGGCGTCATGGCGGCGCTGGGCCAGGGCCATCAGGCGCTCGTGCTTGGCGCCATGCCATCCCGGGGTGTCGGGCGTCAGCACCTGACCACCTTCGCCCAGGTTCCAGTCGCAGGCCGGCGGCAGCCACTCGGCGATGTCGATGGCCACCGGCTGCGCCAGCACGCCGCAGAGGTAACCGTCCAGCATCACCACGTCCAGCGCGTCGAGCGGCTGGGGGATGGCGGCGAGCAGGTCGTCGAGTTCGCCGATTTCGGCGTCGTTCAGATCGTGGACTGTGGTCATGTTCAGGCTGTTCGAGTGTGGCGGTATTGTGCCGGTTGCAGCCAGCCGATGGCGTCGGGGCGCTACGATGTCGACATGGGACATCGACTCACTCAGATCAGCACACGCACCGGCGACGACGGCACCACCGGCCTCGGCGACGGCACCCGCGTGCCCAAGGACCACCTGCGCATCTCGGCGATGGGCGACGTGGACGAACTCAACTCGCAACTCGGCGTGCTGCTGGCCGAGCCGCTGCCCGACGACGTGCGCGAACTGCTGGTGGTGATCCAGCACGAACTGTTCAATCTGGGCGGCGAGCTGTGCATCCCCGGCTACACGCTGCTCAAGGACGAGGCCGTGCTGCGGCTGGACGAGGCCCTGGCAACGCACAACGCCACCCTGCCCCGCCTGGAGGAGTTCATCCTGCCGGCTGGCACCCGCAGCGCCGCGCTGGCCCACGTGGCCCGCACGATCGCGCGCCGGGCCGAGCGCGCCGTGGTGACCTTGACCGCACAGGATCCAAGCGCGGTCAACGCCGCGCCGCGCCAGTATCTCAACCGGCTGTCGGACCTGCTCTTCGTGCTGGCACGCGTGCTGAACCGCGCCAATCTGGACGGCCTGGGCGGCGATGACGTCTACTGGCGCAGCGAGCGCCTGCTGCGCAACGCCGAATGACGCGCTTGGGCGGAACGCTCAGAAGTTGAGCGTCCGCCCGGCCACGTCGATGTGGACTGTGGCGCGGGCCGTGGCCGCGCCAGCCGCTTCGGCGAATCGCCGTGTCCAGGCATCCCCGGCCGCGAACGCTTCCGCACCCGCGGCGTCGGCAATGGCCAGCAGCTTGTCGGCCACAAGCACCTTGCCCGAGGCGCGCAGCGGCTCGCAGTCAAAGTCCAGGAACTGCTCGTCGAGCCAGCGCCGCGCGTCGTCGGCGCCCATCGACGACTCCACCGCAATGTGGAACTCGCTGTCCGGGCCGAAGGAAACGGTCATCTCGTGGTGCATGGTGCATTCTCCAAGGTGCGGCCGCACAGGGGCCGCGCAACCGCTTCCATCCTAGCGCGCTCAGCCGCGGCGTGCCTTCACCGCCCGGTCGAGGATCGCCAGAACTTGCTCTGAATCATCCCAGCCGATGCAGGCGTCGGTGATGGAGCGGCCGTATTCGAGCTTCGACGGGTCGTCCTTGCCGGCGCTGAACTTCTGCGCGCCGGCCTTGAGGTGGCTTTCCACCATCACGCCGAACACGCTGCGGCTGCCGCCGGCCAGCTGGTCGGCGATGTCGCGGGCGACAACGATCTGGCGCTCGTGCTGCTTGCTGCTGTTGGCGTGGCTGCAGTCGACCATCAGCGAGGCGGGCAGCTTCGCGGCTTCCAGGTCCTTGCAGGCGGAGGCGACGCTGTCGGCGTCGTAGTTGGTGGTCTTGCCACCGCGCAGGATGACGTGGCAGTCCTTGTTGCCGCCGGTCTCGACGATGGCGACCTGGCCGTTCTTGTGCACCGACAGGAAGTGGTGCGAACGGGCCGCGGCCTGGATGGCGTCGGTGGCGATGCGGATGTTGCCGTCGGTGCCGTTCTTGAAGCCGATCGGCGCGGACAGGCCGGACGCGAGTTCGCGGTGGACCTGGCTCTCGGTGGTGCGTGCACCGATGGCGCCCCAGGCGATCAGGTCGCCGATGTACTGCGGCGAGATCACGTCGAGGAACTCGCTGCCCGCGGGCATCCCGAGGCGGTTGATCTCCAGCAGCAGCTGGCGCGCGATGCGCAGGCCTTCGTCGATGCGGTAGCTCTCGTCGAGGTAGGGGTCGTTGATCAGGCCCTTCCAGCCGACCGTCGTGCGCGGTTTCTCGAAGTACACGCGCATGACGATTTCCAGCGTGTCCTTGTACTGCACGCGCAGCGGCATCAGGCGACGGGCGTAGTCGATGGCGGCGGCCGGATCGTGGATCGAGCACGGGCCGATGACCACCAGCAGACGGTCATCCTGGCCGCCCATGATGTTGCGGATGTTCTGCCGCGTGTCGGCCACCAGCGTCTCGACCGCGGTGCCGCGGATCGGGAAGAAGCGGATCAGGTGTTCGGGCGGGGGCAGCGGGGTCACGTCGCGGATCCTTTCATCGTCGGTCTGAGAGGTCTTGTCCACGGGTGAGGGCCAGCCTTCGGGGGCGGTGGTGGTGCTCTTGGCGTTCATGAAAGGATCTCCTGGGGATGGGGCGTCGTCGGATGCGGATGCGGAGGCTTCGGATCGGAACAGGCAAAAAAAAACCGCCGGGTATCCGGCGGTTTCTGGGAGCGCTTGCGGGCTTGTTCAGCTACGCGTTGGCCTCTCCGCCGCCGGTGCGGTGCGAGAACCAAAAGTAGCTAAAAAACACGGCGAAGCGCTGCATAGACGTCAAATGTAGGGGGCTGGATGGGGCCGCGTCAAGCCCGTTGCTCAGGCCGTTCCGCCAACCGTCAGGCCGTCGATGCGCAGTGTGGGCTGACCGACACCGACCGGCACGCTCTGCCCGTCCTTGCCGCAGGTGCCCACGCCCGAGTCGAGCGCCAGGTCGTTGCCGATCATCGACACGCGGTTCATCGCGTCCGGGCCATTGCCGATCAGCGTCGCGCCCTTGACCGGGTAGAGGATCTTGCCCTTCTCGACCCAGTAGGCCTCGCTGGCCGAGAACACGAACTTGCCGCTGGTGATGTCCACCTGCCCGCCGCCGAAGTTGCTGGCGTAGAGACCGCGGTCGATCGACGCGATGATCTCTTCGGGCGTCTTGTCGCCGGCCAGCATGTAGGTGTTGGTCATGCGCGGCATCGGCACATGGGCGTAGCTCTCGCGGCGGCCGTTGCCGGTGGGCGAGGTCTTCATCAGGCGGGCGTTCATCGCGTCCTGAATGTAGCCCTTGAGGATGCCGTCCTCGATCAGCACGTTCTTCTGGCTGGCATGGCCTTCGTCGTCGATGTTGAGCGAACCACGGCGATCGGCGATGGTGCCGTCGTCCAGCACGGTCACGCCCTTGGCCGCCACACGCTCGCCGATGCGGCCGGAGAAGGTGCTCGATCCCTTGCGGTTGAAGTCGCCCTCCAGCCCGTGGCCGACCGCCTCGTGCAGCAGGATGCCGGGCCAGCCCGAGCCGAGCACCACCGTCATCTCGCCAGCCGGCGCCGGGCGGCTGTCCAGGTTCGTCAGCGCGGCGTGCACCGCCTGGTCGACATAGGTCTGCAACAGGGCGTCCGTGAAGTAGCCGAAACCGAAGCGCCCGCCGCCACCAGCCGAGCCCACCTCGCGGCGCCCGTTCTGCTCGGCGATCACGGTGATCGACACGCGCACCAGCGGGCGCACGTCGGCGGCCAGCGTCCCGTCGGCGCGTGCGACCATCACCACGTCGTACTCGCCCGCCATGCCGGCCATGACCTGCACGACGCGCGGATCCTTGGCGCGCGCCATCTTCTCGACCCGCTCCAGCAGCGCGACCTTCTGCACGCTGTCGAGCGAGGCGATCGGGTCCATGCCCGCGTAGAGGCTGCGGCTGGCCGCGACCTGCTGCGGGGTGTCGATCTTCACGCGGCGGCTCTGGCCGGCGGCGGCGATGGTGCGCACGGTGCGCGCGGCGTCCAGCAATGCGGCTTCGGAGATATCGTCCGAGTAGGCAAATGCCGTCTTCTCGCCCGCCACGGCCCGCACACCGACGCCCTGGTCGATGCTGAAGCTGCCGCTCTTGACGATGCCCTCCTCCAGGCTCCAGCCCTCGCTGCGGGTGTACTGGAAGTACAGATCCGCATCGTCGACGCGGTGCGCCGAGATGGTGTTGAGCGCCCGGGTCAGGCTGGCCTCGGTCAGGCCAAACGGGTCCAGCAGCAACTGGCGCGCAATGGCCAGTCGTTCGAGGGTGGGTTCGCGAGAGATCATGGCCGCATTCTAGGGACGCGGCCGGACAGCGTCTGCGACAAACTGCGGAGCCCTCGCGCCAGCCCGCACAATTCGCGCGATGAGCGTACTTCCCCCGCTGCCCCGCCTCGTGGCCCACCTCGACATGGATGCGTTCTACGCGTCGGTCGAGTTGCTGCGCCGGCCGGAACTGCGCGGGCAGATGGTCGTGGTGGGCGGCAGCCGGCACCGCGCGGCCGAGTACGCCGGCGACTGGCCGCGCCTGGGCGACTACACCGGCCGCGGCGTCGTCACCACCGCCACCTACGAGGCCCGCGCCCGCGGCATCCACTCCGGCATGGGGCTGATGAAGGCCGCCGCACTCGCGCCGCAAGCCGTGCTGCTACCGGCCGATTTCGAGGAATACCGCCGCCTGTCGCGGGCCTTCAAGGCGGCGGTCGCGGAGATGGCGCCGGACATCGAGGACCGCGGCATCGACGAGATCTACATCGAACTGACCCACCTGCCCCGCGTGCGCGACGCCGTCGGCCACGACCCGCTGGGCGGCGCGCGGGCGCTTGCGCAGGACATCAAGAACAACGTGCGCCGCGCCACCGGCCTGTCGTGCTCGATCGGGCTGGCGCCGAACAAGCTGCTGGCCAAGATCTGCAGCGACCTCGACAAGCCGGACGGGCTGACGGTGGTGATGGCGGGCGATGTGCCGACACGGATCTGGCCGCTGCCGGTGCGCCGCATCAACGGGATCGGCCCGAAAGCGGGGGCCAAGCTGGACGAACTGGGCGTGCACACCATCGGCGAACTCGCGGCCTGCGCGCCGGACTGGCTCGTCACCCACTTCGGGTGCAACCACGGCCTGTGGATGCACCAGGCCGCGCAGGGGCTGGACGACCGACCGGTGGTCACGCACAGCGAGCCGGTCTCCATGAGCCGCGAAACCACCTTCGAGCGCGACCTGCACGCCCGCCACGACAAGGCCGCGCTCGGCGCGATCTTCACCCGGTTGTGCGAGCAGGTGGCCGGCGACCTGCAGCGCAAGGGCTACGTCGGCCGCACCATCGGCATCAAGCTGCGCTTCGACGATTTCCGCATCGTCACACGCGACCTGACGCTGCCCGCACCCACCGCGCAGGCCGAGGCGATCCGGCGGGCCGGCGGGCTGTGCCTGAAGCGGGTCGATCTGAGCCGGCGGCTGCGGCTGCTGGGGGTGCGGGTCGGCGGGCTGTCGAAGGCCGGTGCGCGCCCGACACCGGGCAGCCGATCAGCGCTGCAGGACGCCAGTGCCACGCCAGCCGAGACGCCGACGTCGATGCGTCAGACCTTGCCGCTGTTCCCCGACGACGAGGCGCCTTCGTCCTGAGGCTGCATCTGGGGCTGCGGCGGCAGTGCCTCGCGGGTCGGCAGGTGCCACAGCCACCACGCCACGGCCGCGCAACACACGGCGGGCAGCCATTGCAGGCGCGGCAGCGTGAACGCCGCCGTGACCGAGCCGATGGTCATCATCACCAGCGCCAGTTGCTTGGCGCGCAGGGGCACGGCGCGGTGCGCGCGCCAGTCGCGCACCATGGGGCCGAACTGGGGATGGCCGAGCAGCCAGGCTTCGCAGCGCGTGCTGCCACGCGAGAAACAGGTCGCCGCCAGCAGCACGAACGGCGTGGTGGGCAGCAGCGGCAGAAAGATGCCGGCAATGCCCAGCAACAGGCTGGTGCCCCCCGCCAGCAGCCACAGCACACGCTGCCAGGTGGGGCGACGCGGAACAGGCAGCAGCGCCGGGCCGTCCATGTCAGACCTTGCCGCCATAGGCCAGCAGGCGCAGGGCCGCCAGCACCTGGGCGTCGGCCGCGTGGAAGGTGGTCAGGTGCATGGCGCCGGAACGCACCACCAGCCGGGGCACCACCAGCCAGGACAGCCGCGGCACCTGCAGGAGCTTGACCTGGGTGATGTCCGCCAGCGCGACCTCCTTGGGCCAGAGCCAGCTCTGGCGGATGCAGCGGTCGTCGATGCTGGTGCGGCTGGTCAGGATGCCCCAGTAACCCGAGGCGATGACGACACCCACCGCCAGCACGAACAGCCCGGCTTGCCAGCCGAACGCACGCCAGGGCTGGCGGTCGATCAGCTGCCAACCCTGTGCGCACAGCAGCCCCACGAACAGCGTGGCCAGCACCTTCACGGCCAGCGGAAACGAAGGGCCCTCGATCCGCACACCTGCGGCTGAGGACGGCGGTGGATTCGTGGAATTCAGGGTCATCGGTTCAAGGGTGTTTGTTCACCGATATCGGTCATGCCTGCTGCAGTGTCCACTTGAACCCCATCGCCCGGCTGACCTTGAGCACCGTGGCGAAGCTCGGGTTGCCTTCACCAGACAACGCCTTGTACAGCCCCTCGCGGGTCAAGCCGGTGTCTCGTGCAAGCTGGGACATGTTGCGGGCACGGGCCACGATGCCCAGCGCATGGACGATGAACGCGGGATCATCGCCGCCTTCTTCCATCACGGCAGCCATGTACGCTGCAACGTCCTCTTCGGTCTTGAGGTACTCGGACGAATCCCATGTGGTGGTCTGAACGGTCATGAGGGTCACTCCAGTTGCCCAGCCATCGCCAGGGCGGCTTCAATGTCCTGCTGCTGCGTGCTCTTGTCTCCGCCACATAGCAGGATGACCAGCAGCGATCCGCGCTGCACAAAGTAGACCCGGTATCCCGGCCCCACGTCGATCTTCATCTCGGACACGCCACCCGTGAGCACCCGGTGTTGTCCAGGGTTGCCGCAGGCCAGGCGGTCGATGCGAGCCTGAACACGCACACGCACCATGCGGTCACGCAGTCCCTTGAACCAGGACTCGAACTCATCTGTCTTGCGGATGTCAACCATGTGTCAACTGTAGTCAACACATTGAGCATCTGTCAACCAAAGTTGGCAGATGAGACAACTTTCGGGGCTCTTCGGGCATGAAAAAAGCCCTAGAGCGTTGATTCTCTAGGGCTTTTCTTGTCTGTCGTGGCCTCTCGGGGCCTGATGTGGTGGACTATCCGAATCGAACAGCCGGCGTAAGTGGTTGATCTGAAACGGTTTCACGCTGGCGCTCGTTGGAACCTGCCCCCAAACCTGCCCCCACGCCTCGCCGCAGCGCCCCGATTCTGCCTGATCGGCCGGAAACAGCCCCGGCCCGGACCATCTCGCGCACGTCCTCCAGATGGTCGGCACCGGCTTCTCTGCCGTGTCCATGGGACAGCCGGCCAGCGGTCGCGGGGACAGCCGGCCAGGCCGAACCGGGAAGGGTCCGGGCACGATCAGCGCCAGCCGTTTGAACACCCGTTTGAACGCGGCACTTCCAGCAGCCTGCGCACAAACTCAGCCAGGCACTCGACCAGCTCGCCGACGTTGCCGGCTGGGTGCCGGCGGTGCGCTCGCTTTCCTTTCCCGGCTCGGTCCCCTGCCCTCTTGAGTTACATGGCGCACCCCATGAACAGGCCACGCATTGCCCCGACAGACCCCGATAAACCACGGTTACTAGCGATAACTTTGCATTATCGCTAATCAGGAACCGGGCGGTTTCGGGTCATGTTTCCCGGCTCGGTTCAGGCTGGTTCCTGTAACTCGCTGGCACCGAATCCTGTAACTCGGGGCAAGTTTTCGGCCGGCGCCATACCTTGAGGGGGTCGATTCAGCCAGGAAGAGCGAGAACCCGGTTTCAGCCAGGAACGACAAAGCCCGGACGTGCCGGGCCTCGGGGTGGTTCAGAACTCAGGTTTCCTCAGGTTCACGGCCATTTCCGAACGTGAGTTTTCGGGACCACTTCGCCGACTGGCGGGACTTGCGGGACTGGAGTTTTCTGGAGCGGTGCCGGTCTGGTCAGTGTCGCCACCATGCGCCGTGCAGCGGGCCTGACGGCAAACCGGCACGCCAGCGGCGCCATCTTCAGCCAGGCGGCCCGGTGCGGCCCTTCCAGCGTGGCCAGGTGCAGCGCCAGCGCCTGAGCGTCAGCGGCAGGGCCACGGCGCAGCAGCTGGGCGGCATCGTCCAGAAGATCGGCCAGCAGCTCGCGCATCAACCCGGACACCACCAGCGGGTGTAGGTGTTCGTTCTGGTCGGCGGGTCGGCTCATGCGTCGCGCTTCGACCGATTGGACAGCGGGCCCATGCCTCCGCCCAGCGCGTCCCGTGGTCGAAGGATCTCTTCGGCCGTGCGGGGCTTGTGCTGGTGGGGCTTGCGCGGTGCCGGGCTGGTGTCGGTGGTCGGCGGTGCCTGCACTGCAGGTTTCTGCAGGTTGCCGTACTGGCTCCGCGCGCCACAGGCACCCAGCAGCGCCACAGCGAAGGCGAACGGGTCGCGCAGTGCCTCGGTGATGCTGGCGTGCGCCTGGGCGGCGTCTGGCGGTGCCTGCACGGCTCGCGTGCCGTCCTTGTCGTGGCGCAGGTGCTGCGGGGTGTTGGTGGGGCTTGTCATGGGGTCGCCGAATACTTTTCGTCCATAAAAGGCAGGGCCTGCGGAAATCAGTTTTCCGGCCAGTCCTGCGGCCCGAAGTCCTCGGGGTCGTGCTGGCGCTGCTGGTGGGGCTGCTGGTTGCCTTGGCGGGCCTGCGCGGGGCGCTCCTGCGGCTCGGGTTCACCAGCAGCAGCAGCGCGGCGGCGCTTCAGCCCGTACAGCGTCAGCACCTGGGCGGCCACGAGGTCCAGACCCGGGCGGGGGTTGCCCTCGCGGTCGATCCAGGCGCTTGGCTTGAGCGTGCCGGCCAGGGCCAGCGAGTCGCCGGCATCCAGCGCCAGCAGGGCAGCGCCGGCCGATTCCGAGAACGCCACGACGTTGACGAACACGCCTTCGGCCTCGCCGACAGCGGCGCGCACCTTCGCGGTGACGAACGGGCGCCCGCCCTTGCTGGTGCGTTCCTCGGCTCGCTGGTGCAGCTTGCCGGTGATGAGTGCTTCGATCATGGGTTCCCCCTCGTTGTGTTGATCTCGCGGGCCACGGCGGCCCATGCGTCCGGCGTGCCCTCCACGGTCCATTCGTAGCCGGTCCAGTAGTCGCGCTCCTGCAGTGCCAGGTGAACGCCTACCGGCCACACGGCGCGCCACTGGTCGCGGTCGCGGCGGTACAGCAGCACGGGCAGCAGACCAGCCGGGCGGGCCTGGGCGACTGCCTGCGCCCACCATGCCGCGATGTCGCCGCGGCTGGCGCTGGCATGGCGCTTGATCTCGACCGACCAGCCCGGCACGCCTTCTAGGTCGGAATCCCCGTCGTGTTGCCGGACCCTGCGGCGCACGTCCCAGCCGGTCAGGTCGCGGATCAGGGCGGCGGCTTCCCGCTCGCCGGTCTGGCCCTTGGTGCGGCTCATGGCACCCATCACGCGCCCCCCTTCTTGGTCTGGTGTCCGGCCTGCATCTCGGTTTGCCTGTTCTGGCGGTGTTGCTGGTGTTGCAGGTGTTGCGGCAGGCCTTCCACAGAGGGAAGACACCCCCGAATGGCCTGCAACACCGGGTGTTGCGGCCGGTGTTGCGCGGTGTTGCAAGCCTCGCCACAGCGGGCAGCGGCTCGGTTTTCAGCCACTGCAGGGGCGTTCCGACTCGCTGCAACACCGTGCAACACCGGGTGTTGCGGCAGGTGTTGCAGGCCGAACCGGGCGGTTCTCCCTCTGCGGCGGAGTCGTTGCAACACCTGCAACACCCGAAACACCGGAAAAGGCGCTGAACTCGCTTTCATGCCTCGCTGCCCTCCCAGACCTTGCCGGTGAAGACGTAGACGCGGGCGGCCGGGATGCCCGGCAGGCGCGTTGATCGGCTCGCCTTGCCGTCCTTGCCGGGCTGGATGACACCAGCCTTCACCAGCACCTGCGCGGCAGCCTTGGCCTCGAAGCCTTGGCAGACCTCACGCTTGAACACCTCGGGCAACACGAGGAACTGACGGGCTCCGTCCTCGCCATCGCGCCAGAAGCCGGCCCGGTTCGGGATGCGCTGCTCTACCGTGGCGGCCACATCCTCAAAGCGGGATGCGCCATGCACCTCGAAGAACGCCCGCACCTGCCCGAGTAGGGCGCGGTCCTCGCGGCTGCTGTCGCCCCCGAAGCCATCCAGCCAGGCCGTGAAGCACTTGCCGACAGCCTCGAATGCCTCGCCACCCTTCCAGCCCGTCAGCTCGCCGGCCAGCTCGCCAGCAGCAGCCACCAGCCCGAAGCGACGCGCCACGCGCATCACCTGCCCGGGGGAGTCCGGCCGGGTGTGTTCGGCGACGAACTCGCGCACCAGCTCGCCGGCCCGTTCAGCCAGGCTGACACGATCCGCCACCACGCGGCGCAGCCACTCGACGCCGACGGCTCCATGGTGCTGCGCGGCGCCATCCTTCAGCGCCAGCGACAGCGCGGCGCCGGTCGGGTGGTCGTGCAGCGTCTCGAAGGCTCCCAGCCCGGCCCCTGCATCCGCCTCGATGTCTGCCAGGCGCACCTCTTGCCCAGCGTTGGACCGCTTGCCAGCCCGGCCCATCATGGCGGCAAGGGATTCCTCCCCAGCAGACAGGAACAGCAGGCGCCAGCGGGCAGGCTGTCGCGCCATGCCGGCCCGGCTTGCCCGGGTCTTGCCCTGCCCGTTCGCCAGCAGATAGGCGGCGTCTCCGGCGTCCTTGGGGTCCATCTGTGACAGCTCATCCAGGATCAGCACGCAGTCGCTGTGCACGGCGGCCAGCCCCTCCAGGCCGTTCGTGGTCGTGCGCCACAGCCGGGTGAAGCTCGCCGGGTTGCCCCAGACGGACGCGGCCAGCGCCAGCGCAGTCGACTTGCCGGAACTGCTCTTGCCTCGCAGGTGGAAGCCTCCCGAGTCCTCGCCGACTAGCGCAGCCAGGGCAGGCGCGAAGGCGCAGGCGATGGCGAACACCATTCGACTGTTGCCAGCTGCCAGCGTGGCCACACCGTCCCGCCGGTGCGCAGCGGTGCCGGCCTGGGCATAGGCGGGTTCCACGGCGGCGGACGACTGGAACACCACGGCTTCGGCCTCGGCTCCGATGGCCTCATCGGGCAGCACGTATACGGCACCATGCCAGCCCAGCCGCTCCACGCAGCGCGCCCGCTCGGTCACGGGCCACACCTGCATGTACGTGCTCAGCATGTCGCGGGCACGCTTCGACGGTGCCACCTCCAGACCCAGCCGCATCAGCTCGCGGCGCACCTCCAGGCCGTCGCCGGCCAGCAGCTCAGCGGGAACCGCCCAGCGGTGCGGGCGGCCATCAGGGTCGCGCCATTCCAGCAGGCGGCCCCAATCGGCCGACTTGGTGCCCCGAGTCTTGGCGATGATCTGCAGCGGCGCGCACACCCACAGCGGCGCCTTGGCGTTGCCCTCCTGATCGAAGCCGGTGAAGTACACGCCCGCCGACTCGCCGGCCTTCGGGTGTTCGATCAGCTCGAACGATCCGCCTTCGTGGCGGGACTGCGGCGGGCGGGCGTCAGGCTTGCGGCGGGTCTTGCCGCTGGCAGGCTCGGGCACATCCCGCACCTCCACGCCGTCACCTGCAGCGATGCCGGACAGTCGGTTCAGGTCGTCGGCGTTGTCGTGGTTCTCATGCATGGGCGGTGCCCTCCGCGGTCAGGGGTTCGGGGCACTCGTCACGGCTCGCCCATACGTCGCACCAGTCCATTCCAGGCTGTGACGGGATGGCGCGATGCACGCGCAGCCCGGCCGACAGGGCGCGTTCAGCCAGGCTGTCAGCAGCTTCCAGCCCGGCCGGGTCGTTGTCGCCACAGATGGCGATGTGCCGGGCCTCGGGTGGCCACTGCCACGCGGCCAGCGCCCCCGCAGAGTAGGCGGCCACCACGGGCAGCCGGCCGGCCAGGGACGCGGCCAGCGCGGTTTCCACGCCCTCCGCGACGCCGATCAGCCCGGCCTCGGTCGGCGTGGCCAGCCGGATGCAACCGCCCATGATCGGCCCGGATGCTGCTGACAGCTTCTTGGCGGGTGCGCCCTCGGGCAGGGTGGCCTTTCGGCCGGACGGATCCAGGTAGGTGCGATGCAGCGCCAGCAGCTCGCCGGCCGGGCTGGTGATGGCAGCCACCAGCGCAGGGAAGGTGCCGATGCGCTGGCCGTCGTGCCAGTAGTCCACGCCAGGGTGAAAGCGCAGCGCCTCCGGCAGCACCTCGGGCAGCGCACGCAGTCGGCGGCGCAGGTAGCGGCACGCCACGTCCTCGGGATCGAGAACCCGGCAGGCGGCCCACAGCCGGGCATTGCGCCGGGCGTTCTCTGCCCACTGCTGGCGCTGCTGCTCGGCACTGCGGGCGGATGCCTCGGCACGCTCGCGGGCACGCTGCAGCCGATCAGCCGGGCTCAGGTAGCCGCGCCGGCCAGCCTGCCAGGATGCGCTGATCTGCTGGCGCTTGCAGCCGTAGCAGCCCCCGTCGCCATCGGCGAACCACTTCAGCCAGCCGTCCCGGTTGCTCGGCTTGCCGTTGGTGGGGAAGCGGACGAACTCGCCGGCCTGCACGCGGTCGGCGTCTGGTGCGTGCCCCAGCTCGGCACGCACGGCGTTCAGGAAGTCGTGAAGGCCGTTCATGCTGCACCACCTTCCAGCGGAAGCGCCAGTTGCACCAGCTCGCGCAGCGCCTCGATGTGCTTCAACAGCCGCGGCTTCTCCTTGCGGCGCTGGTTCATGCCCTGCGAGTGAACACGGGCACGGGCGAACGACTGTGCTTCCGCCTGTTCGGCCTCGATCAGACGGGCGTGAAGGCCGGCAGGGGCGCGGGTGACGCCCTCCAGTACATCCAGCACCCAGCGGCGGAACGCTTCGGCCTTGGGCGTGCGGGCCAGCATCCCCAGCAGGTAGGCGCCACGCAGGGAGAAGATGCGGACCTTCTGCAGCCCCTTGGCCGTCTGCAGCTTCACCAGTGCCGTCATGTCGGCGGTGAACTCGTGAGCATGGCGGGCGAAGACGCGGCGCATCGAAGCCTCCGCGGAAGGGGTAACACTTCTGCTACCCCCTTGAGCACCTGGGGTGACAGAAGTGTCACCCCCTTCGGTGCCGCTGTAGAGCGCGGCCGTGATGTCGCGCATCGTCAGCCAAGTCTGGCCGTGGTGGTCGATCACCTTGAACTCGACCGTCTGGAACGTCAGGGGGCGGTTCATGCTGCAGCCCCTCCCGTCTGGTTCGCCAGTGCATAGGCGCGGCTCACCAGTGCTTCGGCCTCGGTCTGGTGGTCGATGAAGACGTTCACGGCAACCCGTGCCAGGTCGCCGACCAGCTCAAGCGGTTCGTCCATCATCGGATCGCGCCAGCCTTCGACAGCCGCGGCAATCCGCTCGTTGAACCCCTTGTCCCGGTTGGCGGCTTGCTCGATGCCGGACAGCACGCGGTGGCAGTTGGTCAGGTTCTCCAGGGCGCGCAGCAGCGGGGAAACGTCGTGCTTCAGGCGGCTGTGAAGGGTGTCCAGTTCGCCGGCCAGGTGGGCAACCGAGCGCAGAAGGTCGGCGGTGGGCAATGCAGCGGCTTGACCGGCAGCCTTGCCGGCGGTGTTCTTGGTGGCCATGTCAGGCTCCGGGGTGTTCGGTGGTGGTGTCGCTGGCGCTGGTCGCGGCAGTGATGGCGGCTTGCAGAGCGCGGAAGGCGATAGGGGCCAGCGGGTTGACCCGTGCAGCCTCCTGCAGCTCTTCCAGCGCCATCACGGCGCAGCGCAGCAGCTCGGGAGCGCCGGCAATCAGGTAGACGTTCGCGTCGTGCTGCTGACTGCCATCGGCGACCATGATGTTCACGAATGCCAGCGCGGCACCAGATGGAAGCGTCACACGGGAGCGTGCCGCGTCACAGCGCCACGGGCCGGGGGTGTGGGTGGTGGTGCTCATTGCAGACCCCCAGCCACGACACCCGCGGGGATGACCAGCAGCAGGAAACCGGGTTCCAGGTCTTCGGCCTCTTCCCTGCACAGGGCTTCGACGGTGGCCAGGTCGGCGGGCGGCTCTTCGGTGATGGCGGCACCAATGCCGGGGCGGCCATCGGCCAGGATCGCCACGACGGCAGCGCCCCAGCTTCCCAGCTCAAGCCCCGTCAGGCGAGCAAAGGGCAAGCCCTTTCGGCGCATGCTGGCCAGCACTTCGGCCAGGTCGTTGCGCTGCCTCCGGTTCATGCCTGCGCACTTGGCGATGTGCTTCACCAGAGCGGAATCGTTCTTGAAGGTCTGCACGATGGCGCGCAGGTACAGGACGGCGGCGTTCATCGCGCACCCCCGATCCGGTCAGCTGCGATCAGCTCGAAGGCCTTGGCGCGCAGTGCCTCGCGGCGGGTCGCCTTGCTGGCCAGGGTGTGCGCCAGGCGGCGCAGGTAGTGGGCGGGGACGTAGCGGGCAGATGCCGCAGCGGTGCCGGGCGTGCCGGCGTTCGGGGTCTTCATGGCTTCAGGCTCCTGAACGAGCTTCTGAGAACCACCCTCCACGCGGACTAGGCGCAGCGGGTGGGGCTGGGGATAGTCACACGAGTTCAGTCGTGCCGCCGGCCTTGCGGGTGGGCGCTCCCAGCCCCAAAACCTGACGGTGTTCGGGCATGGCAAACCCGCACTGACGTGGCGGGTGGACGCTGAACTGATGAAGGTGTGACTAGCACCTGTGCGCAGTTTGCCACCTTGGGGCGCCTCGTGGCAATACGTGGCCATCACTGCGCACCCTGAACCGACAGGCTCCGATGCTGCAACACCGTGCAACACCGGGTGTTGCGGCAGGTGTTGCACCCACAGAATGCCGGTTTCCCTGGGGAAGCGGCCCTTTGCAACACCTGCAACACCGGCAACACCGGAAAACGGGTGCTTCTTGAAAAACAAGGCGCGGAACATCACTGCACCCCCTGAATCGCGTTCGACCCCAGCACGCGGCGTGCCTTCGGGCGGTCGTCCTCGGTCAGGCGGTAAACGCCGATCTCGACCTTCTGGCCGTCCCGGTCCTTCGACCCCTTGCGGGTGCATGGGATGGCCAGGCCGAAACGCTGGCGGATGCGCAGCACCTCATCCGGCCCGTTCGATGCACCTGCAGCGCGGTCGATCTCTTCGCGTGTGCGGTCGCGCACCAGCAGCGCCAGCAGGATGCGCCGGGCACGAGGTGTGAGGATGGCGGGCAGTTGCTGGCGCTGGTCGCCTGCCGTAGCATCTGCACCGGTCTGCATGGGGGTCGTCGCGCTGGTAACGCGGCGGCCCTTTCCGTTTTCTGGGGTGGTCTGCATGGCCTGCCCCTTACTTCGCGGCGGCGGTGCTGGTCGATTCCAGCCAGCGGCGCACCGTGCCGGCAGACCAGCGAACGCACTTCGGGCCGTCGCGGTGGTCGGCGGGCGGGAACTTGCCGGCCTTCACCATGTCGCGTATCGACTGCTCGCCGCGGCCGATCAGGGCGGCCACGTCCCGGACGGACAGGCGCTGAAGGTCGGCGAGTTCGGGGGAGACACGGGCGGCCGTCATGCGAGCCGGGGCGGGCTTGCGAAGCGGGGCAATCGGGGTGATTTGGGGGTGTGTGGTGTTGTGCATGGGTCGGCAGTTTTCCGACCGAACGCACCGCCGAATAGCCGGGCAGGTTCGGAAAACTTGCCCACCCCATAGGCCGAAACCTACCCCCC
This sequence comes from uncultured Sphaerotilus sp., assembly GCF_963924895.1. Lineage (NCBI taxonomy): Bacteria > Pseudomonadati > Pseudomonadota > Betaproteobacteria > Burkholderiales > Sphaerotilaceae > Sphaerotilus > uncultured Sphaerotilus sp. The sequence continues at coordinate 182,957 of NZ_CAWURG010000012.1, read as the reverse complement.
GGGGGGGTGGGTAGGGGTCATCCAGGGGTCTTGCCAGGCCCTCCGCCAGTCTGCCAATTCGCCACCGTAGAGCACTCGGTCATTGCCTGATTCACGGGGTTTCCGTCCTCATCGGCTAGACCGAATCCGGCGGCACGCTCTCGCAACCATCGCTCAAGCGTCTGCTTTGCGCTCTTTCCGGGGGCGGCGTCTTCCACGGCCAGCCAGGCACTGACAGCGGCGGCCAGCTTCGGCGAGTACCTGGGGTTCTTGGGGTCCAGGTATCCGGGCGTTCCAGCCTCTTCGTTCTGAAAGAAGAACCCCGACGTGAACCCATGCGAGCGAAGCCAGGTCTTGAGGTCATCAACGCTCACAGACGATTCGCACCAGTTCATGGCCGGCTCGGTTCTGCAATCTGGCTCATCCCAGTACCTGAGCTTCGCCGGCAGACTTTCCGCCATGATGGCCCTGATCATGGCGCTCTTGACGGCCAGATACCCCTTGGGCTGCTCGTGCTCTTTCCAGCGGTCGCAGTTGGCGCCTTCCTCGCTGCTCGGGTCAACGCCGACGGTAAGCAAAGCGGCATGAACGATGCTCAGCTCATCGCACAGGCGCCAGTAGTCCAGTGATTCCATGCGTTCCCCAACGCAGCCCCACCGATGAAGTGCCGCGCCGACCAGGTGGGGCGCCTGGGGTTCGGGGATCAGCCTAGGCGCGGCGGGCCAGATGCTACCCGTACAGGGGCGCACCGGAAATCGTCACCTCTTCCAGGCACAGGTTCACGCAGCGTTCGGGCGCCTCGAAGTCCTCGGCACCGGCCACGCGGCGCACGTTGGTGGCGCACTGGTGGCAGTGGCGCACCTGCGGGTCATCGGTCGGCGCCATGTCGTCCCACTCCTGAAAGCACCTCAGCAGGCGCACGGGCCGGCCGAACACCTCGATCTCGACGGGTTCACGGTCTTGCATCTCTTCCCCCTTCACGCGGCCTTGAACGGGATCACCTGCGCACCATCGCGCAGGTGGCCCAAGTAGTCCGCCCATGTCTGCATCATCTGGCGGCGCTGGTCCATGAACTCCGCGCGGTCATAGGCCATGCCCAGCGGTCCGGCCTTGCCGTGCGCCAGCTGCGCCTCAATCACGTCAGGACCGATCCCCGGCAGGCGCTCCACGATCAGCGTGCGCGCCATCGCCCGGAAGCCATGCGCGGTCATCTCTTCGTTCGTGTACCCCATGCGGCGCAGCGCGGCCCTGATCGTGTTCTCGCTCATGCACTCGCCGCCACCCATGAGGGACGGGAACACGAACCGGCCGCGGCCCGTCAGCGGTCGCAGCTCTTCCAGGATGGCCAGGGCCTGCCCAGCCAGCGGCACGAGGTGCGGGCGGCCGTTGATCTTGCCGTGAACCGTGCGCTTCATCTTGGCGGCCGGGATCGTCCACAGGGCGGCCTCGGGGTCGATCTCGCTCCACTCCATCGCCCGCACGTTGCCCGGACGCTGGAACAGCAGCGCCGACAGCGCCAGCGCGGCACGGGTCACAGGGTGCCCGGCGTACTCGCCGATGTTGCGCAGCAGCGCGCCAACCTGCACCGGCTCCAGAACGGCGGCCATGTGGCGCACCTGGGCGGGCTTCAGGGCGCCGGCCAGGTCGGCGGCGGGGTTGCGCTCACAGTGCCCGGTCTGGATGCCGTAGCGGAACACCTGCCCGGCGTACTGCCGCAGGTCGTGCGCTGACACGCGGGTGCCTCGCGCTTCGACCAGGCGCAGCACTTCCAGCAGCTTCGGCGCGGTGATGTCCGCCAGCGGCAGCGCCCCCAGCCTGGGGAACAGGTCGCGGGCGCAGTAGGTCAACCACTTGCCGGCGTAGGACGCTGACCAGCCCTCAGCCTTGCCGGCGTGGAACTCTCGCGCCACATGCTCGAAGGTGCCCGGCAGCGGCTCGCCGGCGGCGGCCAGGGCTTCGGCGTGCTGCTGGCGCTGGTGTTCGGCCTTGCCAGCCTTGCGGGCCTCGCTCGGGTCGGTGCCGGCGGCCACCAGTGCGCGGGCCTCGTCTCGACGCTTGCGGGCATCGGCCAGCGACACCTCGGGGTATGTGCCCAGCCCGATCCGCTTTTCCTTGCCCTCGAAACGGTACTTCAGACGCCACCACCTGCCCCCGTTCGGCTGCAGTTCCAGGTAAAGCCCTCCGCCGTCGGACAGCTTGCGGGGCTTCTCGCCGGGCTTCGCCTTGCGGATGGCGGCGTCTGACAGGGTGTTCGTGGTGGCCATGTGGGGGCAGGTTTTCCGGTTGGCGGGGGCAGATTCTGGACCTGCCCCCATTGTTGCCCCCAGACGGGGGCAGGTTCAACCGTGGTTATCCGTGGCCATGCGGGCATGAAAAAAGCCCTAGAGCGTTGATTCTCTAGGGCTTTTCTTGTCTGTCGTGGCCTCTCGGGGCCTGATGTGGTGCCGACTATCCGAATCGAACGGATGACCTACTGTTTACAAGACAGTTGCTCTACCAACTGAGCTAAGTCGGCACGGGGTGCGGATTGTAATGAAAAATCCGCGGCGCCTGCCTTACTTGACGCGCTTGAGCGACGGGCGCCCACCGGCGGGCGGTGCCGATGGCGGCGGCTCATCGCTGTCCGGCTTGGCTGTCGTCGGCTCGCTGGCCAGACGCAGTCCCGAGGGGGCGGGCGCCGGGGCCAGTGTCGCCTCCTGGGAACTGGCACCCAGCGTCGACGGCTCTGTCGGCACCGGGAAGGCCATGCCCTGCCCGTTTTCACGGGCATAGATGGCGATCACGTGGTCGATCGGAACCGTGATGTCGCGCGGAATCCCGCCGAAGCGGGCCTTGAAGTCGATGAACTCGTTGCCCAGACGCAGACCACTGGTCGCGTCGAAGCTGACGTTCAGCACGATCTCGTTGTTCTTGACGAACTCCATCGGCACACGCACCGATTCGTCGACGTGCACGGCCAGCAGCGGCGTGAAGCCGTTGTCGGTGCACCAGTCGTGCAAGGCGCGCACGAGGTAGGGCCGCGTGGACGTGCCCTGGGAATCAGAATCGATGGACATGGCGGATGGCGGCGTGCGTGGACAGCGGATCGGCGGTCTGCGCTTACTTGCGCATCACCTTTTCGGACGGCGTCAGTGCTTCGATGTAAGCCGGGCGCGAGAAGATGCGCTCGGCGTACTTCAGCAGCGGCGCCGCGTTCTTCGACAGCTCGATGCCGTAGTAATCCAGACGCCACAGCAGCGGCGCGATCGCCACGTCGAGCATCGAGAAATCGTCGCCCAGCATGTAGCGGTTCTTCTGGAAGATCGGCGCGAGCTGCGTCAGGCGGTCACGGATCTGCGAGCGGGCCTTGTCGAGTTCCTTGTCGGTGGGCTTGCCACCGCTGCGGTTCTCGAGCGTGTTCACGTGGGTGAACAGTTCCTTCTCGAAGTTGAAGAGGAACAGGCGCACACGGGCACGCGCGACCGGGTCACCCGGCATGAGCTGCGGGTGCGGGAAGCGCTCGTCGATGTACTCGTTGATGATGTGCGATTCGTACAGGATGAGTTCGCGTTCGACGAGGATGGGCACCTCGTTGTACGGGTTCATCAGCGCGATGTCTTCCGGCTTCGCGTACAGATCGACGTCGCGGATCTCGAAGTCCATGCCCTTTTCGAACAGGACGAAACGGCAGCGATGCGAGTAGGGGCAGGTCGTCCCGGAGTAAAGCACCATCATGGCTGGGATCGCTCCTTGGCGTATCAGGGAGAGAGACCACAGGACACCCCTGTGATCCGGTCTCGGAAAAAGAAAATCGCGCAGAGGCGTTCAAGCACCTCTGCGCGGCAGACGCCGGCCCGTGACGGGCACGGCGTCAGGACATCGACATCACTTGATGTCCTTCCAGAACGCAGCGTTCAGGCGCCACGCAATCACGGTGAACAGTCCGAGGAACAGCAGGACCCACACACCCAGCTTGGTGCGGTAGTTCTGCGCCGGCTCTCCCATCCACTGCAGGTAGGCGACCAGATCGCCCACGGCGCTGTCGTAGTCCTGCGCGGACAGCTGGCCCGGCTTGATCTGCTCGAAGTTCTTGAAGACATGCGTCTTCTTGGCGGCATCGTGCGGATCGCTGACTTCCTCGAACACCGCGCGGCGCTCGCCCTGCAGTTCCCACAGCACGTGCGGCATCGCCACCAGCGGGAAGGCCAGGTTGTTCCAGCCGGTCGCCTTGGTCTCGTCGCGGTAGTAGGTGCGCAGGTAGGTGTACAGATAGTCTGCACCCGAACCATTGGCACCCGCACGCGAGCGGGCGATCACGGTCAGATCCGGCGGTGCCGCACCCAGCCAGTCCTTGGCCTGGCGCGGATCGATCGAGACCGCCATCGTGTCACCCACCTTGTCGGTGGCGAACATCAGGTTGGTCTTGATCTGCTCTTCGGTCAGGCCGATGTCGCGCAGGCGGTTGTAGCGCATGTACGCCGCCGAGTGGCAGTTCAGACAGTAGTTGACGAACAGCTTGGCGCCACGCTGCAGCGCGGTCGTGTCGGTCAGTTTCTGCTCGGGGAACTTGTCCCAGGCCATACCGCCGGTGTTGGCTTGTGCCGGTGAAAGCACAGCCAGACAGGCCGATGCCGCAACGAGCAGGGAAGCAATGAACTTTTTCATGGTTGTCGGGGCTCCGTGTCCGTGGGCAGGCATCAGTGCGGCTGGAAGGTCACGCGGTCGGGGACCGGCTTGAACTTGCCAAGCTGCGTCCACCACGGCATCAGGAGGAAGAAGCCGAAGTAGAACAGCGTGCCGACCTGGGCGGTCAGGGTGCCGGCGACCGACGGCGGTTGAATGCCCAGGTAGCCCAGCACGACAAAGAAGACGACGAACACCGCGTACAGGTACTTGTGCCAGTCAGGACGGTACCGGATCGACTTCGCCGGGCTCTTGTCCAGCCAGGGCAGGAAGAACAGGATGATCACGGCACCGCCCATCACGACCACGCCCCAGAACTTGGCGTCGAAGGTCTTGAGCAGCACAGCCGCCACCACCGCGGCCACCAGCACGACGATCTTGGCCTTGCCCGGGACCAGGCCCTTGAGCACCGCCAGCACCGCCGACAGGCCGATGATCACGCACAGCACGTTGACGAGGTCGTCGGTCGTGGCGCGCAGCATCGAGTAGAACGGCGTGAAGTACCAGACCGGGGCGATGTGCGCCGGGGTCTTGAACGGGTCGGCCGGGATGAAGTTGTTGTACTCGAGGAAGTAGCCACCCAGTTCAGGCGCGAAGAAGATGATCGCGGTGAACACCATCAGGAACACGGTCACGCCCAGCAGGTCGTGCACCGAGTAGTACGGATGGAAGGGGATGCCGTCGAGCGGGTGACCGGTCTTCGGGTCCTTCTTGGCCTTGATCTCGACGCCGTCCGGGTTGTTCGAACCCACTTCGTGCAGCGCGATGATGTGCGCGACCACCAGGCCCAGCAGGATCAGCGGCACGGCAATGACGTGGAAGCTGAAGAAGCGGTTCAGGGTCGCGTCACCGACGACGTAGTCGCCGCGGATCAGCAGCGCCAGGTCTTCACCGACGAAGGGCACAGCGGCGAACAGGTTCACGATCACCTGGGCGCCCCAGTAGGACATCTGGCCCCAGGGGAGCAGATAACCCATGAACGCTTCGGCCATCAGGCACAGGAAGATCGCGCAGCCGAACACCCAGACCAGCTCGCGCGGCTTGCGGTACGAACCGTACAGCAGGCCACGGAACATGTGCAGGTAGACCACGACGAAGAACGCCGATGCGCCCGTCGAGTGCATGTAGCGCACCAGCCAGCCCCAGGGCACATCGCGCATGATGTACTCGACCGAGGCGAACGCCAGCGCGGCGTCGGGCTTGTAGTGCATCACCAGGAAAATCCCGGTGACGATCTGGATCACCAGCACCAGCAGCGCCAGCGAGCCGAAGAAATACCAGAAATTGAAGTTCTTCGGCGCGTAGTACTCGGAGAGATGCTCCTTGTACAGCTTGGACGCCGGGAAGCGGTTGTCCACCCAGGTCAGCAGCTTCTCGCCTGCGGAAGCGTCGGGGGGAGCGACTTTGAATTCAGCCATGTTGGACCTCAGTTCCTTCAAGCCTTCTTGTCTTCACCAATGAGCAACTTGGTGTCGGACAGGTACATGTGGGGCGGGACTTCGAGGTTGTCCGGCGCGGGCTTGTTCTTGTAGACACGGCCCGCGAGGTCGAAGGTCGAGCCGTGGCAGGGGCACAGGAAGCCGCCCTTCCAGTCGTCCGGCAGCGAAGGCTGCGGGCCGGCCTGGAACTTGTCCGACGGCGAGCATCCAAGGTGCGAGCAGATGCCCACGACCACCAGATACTCGGGCTTGATCGAGCGGCCGGCATTCTTGGCGTACTCGGGCATCGGGAAGGCCTTGCGCTCCGAATTCGGATCGGCCATCTGCGAATCAAGCGACTTGAGCGCTTCGAGCTGCTCGGGGGTGCGGCGCACGATCCACACGGGCTTGCCGCGCCATTCGGCCGTGAGCTTCTCGCCCGGCTTGATGTCACCGATATCGACTTCCACCGCTGCACCGGCCGCCTTGGCGCGCTCGGAGGGTGTGAAGGTGCTGACGAAGGGCACGGCAGTCGCTAAACCGCCGACAGCGCCGGCGCAGCCCGACGCGATCAGCCACGTCCGCTTGGCCTGGTCGACTTGCTGGTCACTCATGTGATTCCTCGGGAAAAGAAGGTCCGGTCTGAGATGGGGACAACCCCTGATTCTAGCCCAGCGGCACGCTGGTTCTCCACATCTGGCAACAGGCTCCCCCACAGCAGGCGCGCTTAAGCTGGGGCAAAAACAACACGCCTGCACCGCGAGATTCCGACTTGACAGAAAACTGACGCCGGTAATACTTCACGCCAGCGTAACGGCATGTTGTCAAGCGCTTAATCAGAAAACAGGAGAAACCAATGAGCATGGCCAGTGAGTTCAAGGAATTCGCCCTCAAGGGCAACGTGATGGACCTCGCCGTCGGTGTGATCATCGGCGGTGCATTCGGCAAGATCGTCGACTCGCTGATCGGTGATGTCGTGATGCCGATCGTCGGCAAGATCTTCGGCGGCATGGACTTCAGCAACAGCTTCATCGCGCTGAACGGTCAGACCGCAACCACCCTGGTCGAAGCGAAGAAGGCCGGTGCCGTGCTGGCCTACGGCAACTTCATCACCATTGCCATCAATTTCGTGATCCTGGCCTTCATCATCTTCATGATGGTCAAGACCATGAACCGCATGAAGCGTGAAGCCCCCCCGGCACCCCCGGCACCGCCCGCCCCGCCGGCCGAAGACGTCGTGCTGCTGCGCGAAATCCGCGACGCGCTCAAGCGCTGAGCCAGCGACAGCCCATGTCGTTTCAAGGGTGGCCTGGTGCCACCCTTTTTCATGCCCGGATCACGTCCGAGTCATGCCGCCGGACCGGGCCACGCCCGCTGCGCGCCGCGCAGCCGCTCCCACAGCCGACTCATCCGCAGCACCCCCAGATCGTCATGGCGCCGCCCGACAATCTGCAGCCCGATCGGCAGCCCCGCATCGTTCCAGCCCGCGTTGACCGACGAAGCCGGCTGTTCGCTCATGTTCCACGGCAGCGTGAAGGCGATGTGCTCGAACGGCCGCTGCGGGTCGTTCAGCGGACTGGCCCAGTCGGCGGCGAATGCCACGCAGGGCGCCACCGGCGAGAGCACGAAATCGAAGGGCTGCGTCGCCGCCACCGCCGCGTCGCGCATCGCGGCCATCTGGCTGTATCCATGGAAGACCTGGGCAGCGGTCAGATCCGCGCCGGTCGCAACCCACTCACGGATATAGGGCAGCACCTTGTTCCGGCGCTCGGCCGGTAGCGCCGAGATGTCCAGCCACGAGCGCATCCGCCAGAAGCGGTCCATGCCGTCGGCCATCTCGCGGGTCATGAACGCGGGCATCGGCTCGACGACGGCCCCGGCGGCTTCGAAACGCCGCGCCGCGTCCTCGATCGCCGCCCTCACCTGCCCGTCCAGCGCCATGCCCCAGCCGGCGTCCAGCTGCAGCCCGAGGCGCAGGCCGCGCGCGTCGATCTCCAGCGCGTCCCAGTCGATGTCCTGCGCTGGCAGGCTGGTTGCATCGCGCCAGTCCGGCTGACTCAGCACGCGCATCATCAGCGCGGCATCGGCCACCGTGCGTGTCATCGGGCCGGCGACACGGCCGGCGTACGGCGGCTGGATGGGGATGCGGCCCAGGCTCGGCTTGAGCGTGAAGACCCCGCACCAGCTCGCCGGCAGGCGGACCGAGCCACCGATGTCCGTGCCCAGGTGGAGCGGGCCGTAACCCGCCGCCGCGCCCGCCCCGGCGCCCGCGCTGGAGCCGCCCGGGTTCTTCGTCAGATCCCACGGGTTGCGCGTCAGCGGGTGGAAGCTCGACAAGCCGGACGACAGCATCCCGTAGTCCGGCATCGTCGTCTTGCCCAGCAGCACGGCGCCCGCCTCGCGCAAGCGGGCGGCGGGCGGGGCGTCGACCGGTGCGGGGTTGAGGATGGTCGCGGCAGTGCCCAGCGGCGTCGGGGTGCCGCGGGTGGCAATGTTCTCCTTGACCATCGTCGGCACGCCGTCCAGCAGGCCGCAGGGCTCGCCGCGGCGCCAGCGCGCTTCGGCGGCTTGCGCCTGCTGCAGCGCACCGTCCGGGTCGAGCGCGTAGGTGGCGCACAGATGCGGCTCCCAGCGGGCGATGTGGTCGAGCACGGCGCGGGTCACCTCCACCGGCGAGACGTCGCCGTGGCGGTAGAGGGCAAGCAGCGCGGTAGCGGGGAGATCGTGCAGATCGGCCATGGGCACTCCGAGGGGGTTCGGCGCCATTCTGCGACAGCCCGGGCGCAAAAAAACGCAGCGGGTCGCGGCACGCTGGCCGGACCCGCTGCGCGGTCGATCAGGACTGGATCAGGCGACGGTCAGGCCTTCTTGGCCCAGGCGCTGCACCAGCCGGCGCCGGCCACTTGCTTGCCGGCGAACAGCGGGCATGCCCCAGCCTTGTCCGCGGCCTTGCCTTGGTAGAGCGCGCAGTTGGCGCAGTTCTGGCCAGCGGCGTACTTCGGGAACTTTTTGGTATCAGCCTTCTTGGCGTCAGCCACATAGCCGAGGCCGGCGGCGGCGGGATCCTTCTCGTCGACCATGGCTTGCGCCTGGGCGGCAGTGCCGATCACGGCGCCGGAGGCAGCCAGGGTCATCAGGAAAACACGGCGTTGCATGGTCATGGTCGGGGTCCTTTGGTGTGGATGGAATCAGGGTACGGAACCGAAGCAGCATACGCAAGACGCTGGGGTACCAAGCGCTTGCGCGGGATGGGAAAGCCGGGCCGACAGGTACTCGGCGACAAAGGCGTTGCAGCGGGGATTTTGCTGCGCGGGGTGGGCCGGATCATGATCTCGATCAAGGTCGGCGGGATCTGTGCGGATTTCTGGCTACAGCGGGTCTGACTGCTGCGAATGTGAGGACAACTGTCGCTCTTTTTGCAGCGACTTCAAGGCTGGTCCAGGAGACCTTGCCTGCGCAAGCGCTCCAGCGTGTCGGGGTAACGCGCCGCGAGCCACAGCAGTTGCCGCGCCGCCCCGGTCGGCTGCACGCGGCCCTGCTCCCAGTTCTCCAGCGTACGCCGGGACACTCCCAGCGCCTGCGCGAACTCGGCCTGTGACAAGCCGCTGCGCGTGCGGGCGGCGACGAGTTCCCACTTCGGGCCGCTGAGGATCTCGTCGGCCTCGACCGTACCGTCGGATCGCTCGACGCGGCGGCGCACGGTGCCGTCCGGCTGTGGCTCGAATGTGGTGCGGCGACCCCAGCGGCCCGCCTTGAGGTCGCGCACCGATTGCAGCAGTTCGGCACCGAGGTCGCGGCGGGCGTCTCGGGCGGCGAGTTCGGCGTCAGTGAGGCGGGGCGTGGTGGTGGTCATCGTCGAGTTCCTCTTTCAGGGCCTTGAGGACGGCGCCGGGGATCGAGGCGCGCACGCTCTTGGCATAGATCAGCAACAACAGAATCTGTCCGGCGTGGGTCCGCACGTAGTAGCAGACACGCACACCGCCCGATTTGCCCGTCCCCGGTCGCGCCCAGCGCAGCTTGCGCACGCCGCCGGAGCCACGGATCAGGTCGCCGGCGTCGGGGAACTCGCACAGGTGTTCCTGGAGCACGGCCAGTTCGTCGTCCGGCAAGTAATCGCTGACGGTCGCGGTGAACAGAAGGGACTCGACAGATCCGAAGCGCATCACTGCATGAATACGCTGTTAGCGTAGCAGCAAGAAATGGGGCCGTTGGGTCGCGGCTGCGGTGTGTCGGGTCAGTGTCGGGGGAGACTCAGCGTGGGGCTATCCCTCTGGGGTGGGGAGGGGGGCAGTTCCCACCAATCCCCTGCACCAACGCCTCCCGCAGCACCGCATTGATCCGCGTCTGCCACCCCGGCCCGCTCGCACGGAAGCGCGCCACCAGATCGGCATCAAGCCGCAGCGTCACCTGCGCCTTGGTCGTGCTGCCCAGCGGGCGTCCTCGGCGGGCGTCGGCAGGATGGTTCCGGCTTTAAGTTTCGACATAGCGCTGGATCTCCCGGCGGTTGGCCTTGCGCAGGCTGATGACACGGCGCTCACCCCAGGAAATGCAGCTCGATGTCCCCATGCGCGTAGATCACGACCCCCGTGTCGGTCTGCGTGACGATGTGTTCGCTGCCGGCCGGGGCCAGCTGGTAGTCGAAGGTCTGCAGCAGCACGTCGTCGAGGAACAGCTCGCCCTGCAGCATCAGGCACTCCTCGTCGTGGCCGTGGTCGTGGCGCGGCAGCATGGCGCCGGGGGCGGCGTGGTAGAGCATGGCCGCCTGGGTGCCGCGCTGCCAGAGGATGCGGCGCCGGATGCCGGGGGCGAGTTCGGGCCAGCCGGCTGCGGCGTCGAACACGGTGTGCGCCGCCTCGCCCGGCAGGGCCTCCAGCGCCGACTCGCGCCAGAAGAGCAGCGTGTGTTCCGCCGCGTGCAGCGTCGGCATCGGCTGGCCGCTGGGCAGGACGTGGTAGTCGCGCTGGGACAGCGTCTGGCCGGCCAGTTCGACACGGCCAGACAGCACCAGCAACTCGCGGTGGCAACGCCCGGCGGCAGCGCCATCGTCCAGCACCTGCACCGGCACCGTGGCACCGGGCGCCAGCTCCAGCAGCCGCGCCCGCAGCGGCTCGCCCGGCCGCAGGGGACGGCCGCTGGCAGCGCGGTAGAGGTCTTGCGCCTGCACCCCGGCGGCCACGACCATCCGCGGCAGGCGTCGGTGGCGGCGGGTGGTCATCGGGGCCGACACTGCACTCGATGCGGCCAGGCGCTGCGCCAGGCGCTCGCGCAGGGAGGCCGGCGGCGCCGGGGACTCCCAGGCGCTGGCAAAGGGCTCCTGCAGCAGCAGCTCGAAATCGTGATCCACCAGCGCCGGCGGGCGCCCGATGGGCAGCAATTCGTTCTTCGGTGTCGGGTTCATGGTGACAAATTCTCAGGCGATCCAGGGCATCGGTACAGGACAGTGGGCGCTCAGGAGACCGGCATGGGCAAGCCGCTCCCGCCCAGCAGCTGACGCAGGCTGATCAGTGCGCGTCGGATCTGCGATTTCACGGTGCCCAGCGGCAGGGCCACCTCCTGGGAAATGTCCTCGTGGCTGAGCCCGCGAAAGAAGGCGAGCGCGAGCAGCTGCCGCGGCTGCGCACTCAGCTGCATCAGCGCACGGTGCAGATCGGCGTGGTCGCGCGAGGCGTCCAGCAGCTCATCCGCAGCGGGCTGGTCCGCCACCGTCTCGGGCAGCGAGTCGTCGTCCAGGCTCTCGTGCTGGAACCGGGCTTCGCGGCGCATGGTGTCGATGGCCCGCGAGCGCGCCATGTTCAGCAGCCAGGTCATCACCTTGGCGCGTGCCGCGTCAAAGCGCACCGCCTGGCGCCAGACCTGGAAGTAGGTGTCCTCCACCACCTCCTCGGCCAGCGCCGGCTTGCGCAACATGCGCAGCACGAGGCCGTAGACCCGCGACACCGTGGCGTCGTACAGCGCCGCGAGGGCACGCTGGTTGCCATCGACGATGGCGTCGATCCATTCGGTGAGCTGGCCTTCGTGGACGGCCACCGCCGTGCACGCGGGGGTGAGCACCGCCTCGGCCACCTCGGCGACCTCGGCTGCTTCGGCCACGTCCGCCCCCGGATCGTCGGGATCCGGATGTACGGCGTCCGTGTCACCAAAGAGCGCGTCTTCGTCTGAGCGGGAGGCGGACTGCTTCGAGAAAAGTATGGTGTTCATGCGGCCGTGTGGGGAGTGAAGTGCGCTTGGCGTCGGCGCGCAAATGCGATGCTTCCCCATGGTACCCCCACCACCGCAGAAGCGCCCTTACCCCGCCAGCACGGCGGCCATCGCCTCGGCCGTGCGCTCCACGTTGCCGCTGTTCAGCCCCGCCACGCACATCCGCCCCGAGCGGACCAGGTAGACCCCATGCGTCTCGCGCAGCACATCGACCTGCTGCGGCGACAGCCCCGTGTAGCTGAACATGCCGCGCTGGGTCAGGAAGTAGCTGAAGTCCCGCCCCGGCACCTTGTCGGACAGGACGGCGTGCAGCCGCTCGCGCATGGCCTGGATCCGCACGCGCATCGCGTCCAGCTCGTCCGTCCACGACTGGCGCAGCGCCGCATCCGCCAGCACGCGGGCGACGATCTGGCCGCCGTGGGTCGGCGGGCTCGAATAGTTCTTGCGCACGGCGACCTGCAGCTGGCCAATGACCAGCCCGGCCTCCGCTACCGTCGGACAGACCACGCTCAGCCCGCCGACCCGCTCGCCGTAGAGCGAGAAGCTCTTGGAGAAGCTGTTCGCCACGAAGAAGGCGATGCCCGCGTCCGCCAGCGCCCGCAGCGCGAAGGCGTCTTCCTGCACGCCGTCGCCGAAGCCCTGGTAGGCGATGTCGACGAAGGGGATCAGGTCACGCTCGACCAGCACCGGGATCAGCTCGGCCCACTGGGCTGCCGTCAGGTCCACGCCCGTCGGGTTGTGGCAGCAGGCGTGCAGCAGCACGATGGAGCGCGCCGGCAGACCGCGGAGGGTCTCCAGCATCGCGTCGAACTTCAGACCGCCGGTGGCGGGGTCGTAGTACGGGTAGGTGTGCACCGCGAAGCCGGCGCCCTCGAAGATCGCCCGGTGGTTGTCCCAGGTCGGGTCGCTGATCCAGGCCGTGCTGTCGGGGAAGTATTTCTTCAGGAAGTCCGCGCCGACCTTGAGCGCGCCGGAGCCGCCCAGGGTCTGGATCGTCACGGTGCGGCCGCTGGTGACCGCCTCGTGGCCGGCGCCGAACAGCAGGTGCTGGATCTGCTCGCGCGTGTTGGTGGCGCCCACCATCGGCAGGTAGCCACGCGGGCCGATGGACTGCAGCATCGCCGTCTCGGCAGTGCGCACGGCCTGCATCACCGGCAGGCGGCCGGCGTCGTCGAAGTAGATGCCGATCGACAGGTTGATCTTGCCCGGCCGGGGGTCCTTCTGGAAATTCTCGTTCAGCGTGAGGATGGGATCGCCGGCGTAGGCATCGACGTGTTCGAACATGGGAAGTGCTCCTGCGAGGGGGTCGCAGATTATCCGCCGAGCCGCCACACCATGAAGTCGGGGATCGATCCTGAAAATTCGTGCGGTCCACCGTGCATTCCACCTCGAAGGGTGGTCGGTACCACATCGTATTGAGGGGGATCGGCGCCTTGACGCTGGGCGGGGCGTCTCCAAGAATCGACTTGTCACACCACAGTTACAGAGCGGAGTCCCCCATGCGTACCGTCGCCCAGCGAATTGCCATCGTCGGCTTCAGTGCGTTCGAGCGCCAGACGCTGGAAAGCTACTTCCGGCTGGTGGATGCCGTGCCGGTCTACACCGTGGGCGAATCGGTCACCGACTGCGACTGGCTGGTGGCCGATGCGGACCAGCCGGACGCGATCCTGGCGGTCGGGCGGGCCGGGCGGGTGCGTGACACGGTGTTCATCGGCGGATCGAGAACGCCCCCGACCGCCGGCGCCCACCTGAACCGCCCGATCGACGCGCTGCAGCTGCGCCGCGCGCTCGACGACCTCAAGAGCCGCCGCGCCGCCCGTGCGCTGCGCGAGTCCGGACTGGCCCCACGGCTGCGGCTGGCGGCCAGCGGCCCGAGCGGGCTGACCCGGCAGCAGGCGATCAATGACCACGACGTGCAGGACTTCCGCGCCAGCTCCGGCTACAGCAACGCGGTGCTGACCGACGGCGAGCAGCGGCTCGACCAGGTGCTGGTGGTGAGCAACAGCCCGGCCGAATGCCGGCTGCTGCGCGAGCGGCTGATGGCCTTCGGCTACCGGGTGACGCTGACCCGGACCAGCGACGAGGCCGTGGCGCTGACCAGCCGGGTGGTGTTCGGTTTCGTGTTCCTCGGCGTGGGCCAGGGCGGCTCGGCCGGCTTCCAGACCTGCCGCCGCATCCGCCGCCATCCGACGCTCGCCGGCATGGCGCCTGTGGTGGTGGCGCTGACGCAGAAGCTGGCGCCGATCGAGCGCATCCGAGCCACCTTCGCCGACTGCGACGCCTGCCTCACCACCCCGCTGGACGACCACGCGCTGGAGCAGTTGCTGGCCCGCCACGACCGCACCTTCGACCGCGTGTTCCAGCCGACGGCGCCGATGGCGCTCTGATGGCGTCCTGAACTGGCGTCGACGCGGGCGCAGTGCCCGCGTCAGTGCCCGCCGTCGCTGCGGGCAATGGCCATCAGGCGATCGACCTCGTCGCGGTGCTCGACCGCATTGCGGCGGTGCCAGCGGCGGATCAGCTCCATGGTGCCGGCCACCAGCAGGCCGAAGATCGTGATCGCGCCGAAGGCCGACAGCCCGCCGCGGGTCATGCCGGTGTAGAACGCGCCCAGTGCCAGGATGCAGGCCTGCTCGTTGAAGTTCTGCACGGCGATCGAGCGGCCGGCGCCCATCAGGTTGTGGCCGCGGTGCTGCAGCAGCGCGTTCATCGGCACCACCAGGAAGCCCCCCAGCCCGCCCAGCACGATCAGGAAGGGTGCGGCCAGCCAGACGTTGTCGATGAAGTTCATCAGCACCACCAGCAGGCCCATCGCCACGCCCAGCGGCATGACACGTGTGGCGTGCTCCAGCCGCATCAGCATCGACGCGGCCACGGCGCCCACCGCCGTGCCGACCGCCACCACGCCGACCAGCGACGAGGCCTGGGTCGTGCCGTAGCCGAGTGCGGCCGCGGCCCAGGCCAGCACGATGTAGCGCAGGTTGCCCGAGACGCCCCAGAACAGCGTGGTCGTGGCGAGCGAGATCTGGCCCAGCCGGTCGTTCCACAGGCGCGAATTGCACTCGGAGAAGTCCCGGATCAGCGCCATCGGATCGCTGGAGAGCGGCTGCAGCGGCGCGTCGGTGCGCGGGATGTAGAGGTTGAACACCGCGGCGATGATGTAGAGGAACACCAGCGAGGAGATCGCGGCCTCGGGCGGCGTGTCGACCCCCAGGTCGAGCAGCGGGAAGTCGAAGGCGAGCAGGTGCGGCGCGATGTGCGGCCCCACCAGCTGTCCGCCGAGCAGCACGCCCAGGATGATCGAGGAGATCGTCAGGCCCTCGATCCAGCCATTGGCCTTGACGAGCTGCGAAGGGGGCAGGAGTTCGGTCAGGATGCCGTACTTGGCCGGCGAGTAGGCGGCAGCCCCCAGGCCGACGATGGCGTAGGCGGCCAGCGGGTGGGTGCCGAACAGCATCATCAGGCAGCCGACGACCTTGATGGTGTTCGAGAAGAACATCACCCTGCCCTTGGGCACCGCGTCGGCGAAGGCCCCCACGAACGGCGCCAGGATCACGTAGAACAGCGCGAACATCGGCACCAGCGCGGCACGCTGCCACTCGGGCGAACCGGAAGTCCGCAGCAGCTCGACCGCGGCGACGAACAAGGCGTTGTCTGCCAGCGAGCTGAAGAACTGCGCCGACATGATGGTGTGGAAGCCTTTTTTCATCCGGCTGAGACGGCTCTGTTGGTAGTGGAGATGGGCACGGGGACGGGGACCGAAAACAGGGACAGACCAGTCGGCGACGGGCGCCGCTGCAGTGCGGCGCGGTTATAGCATGCGCCCCTGCGCGCACCGCTGGTGAAATCCTCAGGTCGCGGGGGGCTGGCACAATCTTTCGCCATGCCACGTCCGATCGAAGCCCTCCTCCATCCCGATGCCCTGGCCAGCAATCTGCGGGTTGCCCGCCGACACGCGGGCGACTCCCGCCTCTGGGCCGTGATCAAGGCCAATGCCTATGGCCACGGCATCGAGCGGGTCTGGCCCGGCCTGCTCGGCGCCGACGGCTTGGCGATGCTCGATCTGGAAGAGGCGCAGCGCGTGCGCAACCTGGGCTGGCGCGGGCCGGTGCTGCTGCTGGAAGGCTGTTTCGAGCAGCGCGACCTGGAGCTGTGCTCGCGGCTGAACCTCTGGCATGTCGTCCACCACGAGACGCAGATCGACTGGCTCGCCGCGCACAAGACCCACCAGCCGCACCGCGTCTTCCTCAAGATGAACAGCGGCATGAACCGGCTGGGCTTCACCGGCGCGCACCTGCGCAGCGCCTGGACCCGGCTCAACGCGCTGCCGCAGGTCGACGAGATCTCGCTGGTCACCCACTTCTCCGACGCCGACGGCCCGCGCGGCATCGCGCACCAGGTCGCCGCCTTCCACGCCGCCACGCACGACCTGCCCGGCGAGCGCAGTCTGAGCAACAGCGCAGCCATCCTCCGCCACGCCGCCGACACCGAGGTGCGCGCCGACTGGGTCCGCAGCGGCATCCTCAGCTACGGCAGCGCGCCCGACTTCCCCGAACACGGCATCGCCCACTGGGGCCTGACGCCGACGATGACGCTGCGCTCGCGGCTGATCTCGACCCAGGCGCTGCAGCCCGGCGACACGGTCGGCTACGGCAGCCGCTTCCGCGCCGAACAGGCCATGCGCATCGGCGTCGTCGCCTGCGGTTACGCCGACGGCTACCCGCGCCACGCCCCCACCGGCACGCCCGTGCTGGTCGACGGCGTGCGCACCACGACGGTGGGCCGCGTCTCGATGGACATGCTGGCCGTGGACCTGACGCCTGTGCCGCAGGCCGAGGTCGGCAGCGAGGTCACGCTCTGGGGCCACGGCCCGGACGGCACGGTGCTGCCCATCGACGAGGTCGCGCACGCGGCCGGCACCATCGGCTACGAGCTGATGTGTGCGCTGGCGCAGCGGGTGCCCACACGGGTACTCGACCTGGACGGACGCCACCCCGCGCCGGCGCAGCCATGAAACCGCCCGTGATCGACCCGCGCGAGGTCGATTTCACGGCCATCCGCGCCCAGGGCGCGGGCGGGCAGAACGTCAACAAGGTGTCGAGCGCGGCGCACCTGCGCTTCGACATCCGGGCGTCGTCGCTGCCCGAGGCCGTGAAGGAGCGCCTGCTCGCGCTGCCCGACAGCCGCATCGGCAGCGACGGTGTGGTCGTCATCAAGGCCCAGGACCACCGCAGCCTGCCGCGCAACCAGGCCGACGCGCTGGTCCGGCTGCAGGACATGGTCGACCGCGCCGCCCACGTGCCCAAGGCCCGCCGTGCGACCAAGCCGACCTATGGCTCGACCCAGCGCCGGCTGGAGTCCAAGACCCGGCACAGCGCGACCAAGGCGAAGCGGGGCCGCGGCATCCTCTCCTCTGACTAGGACCGGGCGCGCCAGCGTCGTCCGTCCATCGACACTGGTACCGCAAAGGATCACACTCGTGGCAGCCGCTGCCCCACCAGTGGCCGGGACCGCCGCCCGTCTCGGCGGACAGGAGTGTCCAGATGATCACGTTCCTTCGCACAGCATCCATCGGTCCAGGCAAGGTCGGCAGCGCGCTCGGCTTCGCCCACGAGATTTCCGGCTACATCAAGAGCCACTTCGGTGTGGACGTGACGGTCCACATGCCGATCGGCGGCAATCCGAACCGCGTGGCCTGGAGCGCCAATTACGACAACCTGGCGGCCTTCGAGGCCATGCAGGTCCGCATGATGTCCGACAAGGACTACCTGGGCATGGTCGCCAAGGGGAGCGAGAACTTCCTGCCCGGCTCCTTGTACGACACGATGTGGCGCACGGTGTGAGCGTCCGGCCTCAGGCGCGCCGGAACAGCCCCAGCACGGCCCCCGCGACGATGAACAGGCTCCCGAAGGTGCGGTTCATCCAGCGGAGCTGCTGCGGCTCGCGCAGCAGTCCCAGCACGCGCGAGGCCAGCGCCACATAGCCGCTCATCACCAGAGACTCGACCACACCGAAGGTGGCGCCGATCGCCAGGTACTGCGCCAGCAGCGGCCGCGCCGCGTCGATGAACTGCGGCAGCACGGCGATGAGGAACACCGTGCCTTTCGGATTGAGCGCGTTGACCATCCAGCCGCGCAGGAACAGCGTGCGCGCCAGATGGTCATCCGACGCAGCCTCGCCCGCCGGTGCCACCAGCGGGCGGACCGGCGCGCGCCACTGCTGGATGCCGAGCCAGACGAGGTAGGCCGCGCCCACCCACTTGACGACCGAGAAGGCCACCTCGGAGGTCGACAGCAGCAGCCCCAAGCCGAAGCCCACCACCAGCGTCTGCGTCCACACCCCCATCAGCAGACCGAAGGCGATGACCTGCCCGCGGCGAAACCCGTGGTTCAGGCCAGCGCCCATCGCGGCAATCGCACCCGGGCCGGGGGACAGGCTGATCGCCACGGCGGCGGCGAGAAACGTGAGCCAAGTATTGAATTCCATGGACACATCCTGCCACACGGCGCGCAGGGGACAATCCGCTGCATGGCACGCGACAAGACGATCTACACCTGCCGCGACTGCGGCGGCACCAACGCCAAATGGCTCGGCAAGTGCCCGCACTGCGGCGCATGGAACACGCTCGACGAGACCATCGCCGAACCGGTGGCCGGCCCGGGCGGCAGCAAGAACAACCGCTTCCAGGCGCTCGCCAAGAGCCAGCCGGTCGCCACGCTCGCCGACATCGAGGCCGCTGACGTGGCCCGCACGCCCACCGGGCTGGAGGAACTCGACCGCGTGCTCGGCGGCGGCATCGTCGAAGGCGGCGTGGTGCTGATCGGCGGCGACCCCGGCATCGGCAAGAGCACGCTGCTGCTGCAGGCGGCCGAGGCGCTGTCCCACCAGATGAAGGTGCTCTACGTGACCGGCGAGGAATCGGGGGCGCAGGTCGCGCTGCGGGCGCACCGGCTCGGGCTGGGTGGCACGCAGCTTCGCGTGCTGGCCGAGATCGGGCTGGAGCGCATCCAGGCGACGCTGGCGCTGGAGCAGCCGGCGTTCTGCGTCATCGACTCGATCCAGACCCTCTACTCCGACCAGCTCACCTCCGCCCCCGGCTCGGTCGCCCAGGTCCGCGAGTGCGCGGCGCAGCTCACCCGCACCGCCAAGTCCAGCGGCTGCACCATCGTGCTGGTCGGCCACGTCACCAAGGAAGGCGCGCTGGCCGGCCCCCGCGTGCTGGAGCACATCGTCGACACGGTGCTGTACTTCGAGGGCGACACGCATTCGAGCTTCCGCCTGGTGCGCGCCATCAAGAACCGCTTCGGCGCGGTCAACGAGATCGGCGTGTTCGCGATGACGGAGAAGGGCCTCAAGGGCGTGGCGAATCCGAGTGCCATCTTCCTGTCGAGCCACAGCGAGCCGGTGCCGGGAGCCTGCGTGCTGGTGACGCTGGAGGGGACGCGGCCGCTGCTGGTCGAGATCCAGGCGCTGGTGGATGCCGGTGGCCCCAGCCCGCGCCGGCTCAGCGTCGGCCTGGACCGGGACCGGCTGGCGATGCTGCTGGCGGTGCTGCACCGGCACGCGGGTGTTTCCTGCGCGGACCAGGACGTGTTCGTCAACGCGGTGGGCGGCGTGCGCATCAGCGAGCCGGCGGCGGATCTGGCGGTGCTGCTGGCGATCCAGAGTTCGCTGCGCGGGCGGCCGCTGCCGAAAGGTTTCATCGCGTTTGGCGAAGTCGGGCTGGCGGGCGAGGTGCGGCCGGCGCCGCGGGGACAGGAGCGGCTGAAGGAAGCCGCCAAGCTGGGCTTCACCGTGGCGCTGGTGCCCAAGGCCAACGCGCCGAAAAAGCCGATCGAGGGCCTGACCGTGCACCCCATCG
Organism: uncultured Sphaerotilus sp.; assembly: GCF_963924895.1. Classification (NCBI taxonomy): domain Bacteria; kingdom Pseudomonadati; phylum Pseudomonadota; class Betaproteobacteria; order Burkholderiales; family Sphaerotilaceae; genus Sphaerotilus; species uncultured Sphaerotilus sp. Next base: position 162,839 of record NZ_CAWURG010000012.1, on the reverse strand, counting down.
AACGCATCGAAGAGGCGATCGAAACGGTCCGCCAGCTCTCCTGAGCGTGGGGCCACCGCGACACCCTGTCTCTACCAGAACGGCTCGAGCGCGCAAATCCTCCATCAGCGGGCAGAGGCCTCTGGCATTAGGGCCAAACCCCTATTCGTGATTAATTTCATTCGATTTCATATAAGCAATTGATATCAAATGAATATATTTCAGGCAAGTCTCTGCTTGCGAAAGAAATCAATCGGCCAGAATTGTTCCATATTTATCGTTTTCGGCGGCAGTCCCCTACACTTTCCTGGCCGGCGAGCACAGTATCACCCCCCCTCATGCGCGGGGTTAATACCTTTCGTTACGCGGCCCTGATGCAGGCTTCCATCCACTACGGCGATAAAATTCGGTACATGAGAGTTCCATTCCAACGCACCATCAACGCTGTCCTGGCGGCGTCCGCCCTACTTGCTGGCTGGTGGGCCTTTCGCTGGGCCGGTCTGGCTCTGGCGATCACGGTCATGGCCTTCTGGACGATCCTGCAGTTCAACCGCGCATCCCGCCAGTTGCGCAACGTGGCAGACCGACCCAAGGGCATGGTTGACAGCGTCGTGACGCTGCAGTCGAAACTCGCCCACGGCATGCACATGTCCGACGTGCTGGCGATTTCCAACAGCCTGGGTCAGCGCTTGAACGAGCGTGGCAACGACTGGCTCTGGCGCGACAGCTACGGCAACCAGATCGTCGTGACCTTGCGCCGCGGCAGCGTCGAACGCTGGAGCGCCACGCGCACCGACGGCCAGTACGCAGTCCCGGCCCCGGCCCCGGCTGCTGCCCGCCCTGCTGCGGCTGCGCCGGACACGATGCGCGGCGTCGAGCACGCCTCGGTCGCGGCCGCCTGACCCTTCCGGAACGAAAGAAACGGGCGCTCAGGCGCCCAGCCAGCCCAGTCGGGTCGCCATGTCGCGGGCAGCCTCGAACTGCTCGCGCAGACGCTGCGCCATCTGCTGCGCAGCCTCCTCCGTCAGCAAGGCCGCCTCCGCTTCCAGCCCCTTGGCCGTCTCGGCCAGCTCCTGCAGCCCGAGGCTGGCCGCCGCCCCCTTGAGGCGGTGCGCGGCCTTCGTGCGATCGTCCGCGCCCCCACCTTCCGTGAGCAGGGCCAGCAGGTCGGACAGCGAATCGCTCTCGTCCGACATGAACCCGGCCAGCAGCGTGCGGTAGGCATCGGCGGAGAGCGCGGCACAGGTGTCGGCGATGTGCGGCAGGTCCAGCACCCGCGCCGGCTCGCCCGGCTTGATGCGCACGCGGCGCCGCGCCGGCTTGTCCGGCACCGGGGCCGCCGCCTTGGGGGCCTCAGCCGGTGGTGCCACCGCGACCACCGAAGCGGGCGCGCTGGCCGGCACCACGGCGGCTTCGGTCGGCATGGGCGCGGCCACCGACATCCCCATGCTGCCCAGCGCGCGCGCGCCGAAGTGCTTGCGCAGCATCTCCTCGACGTCGTGCAGCTGCACCGGCTTGGCCAGGAAATCGTCCATGCCCGACTGCCGCACCCGCTCGCGGGACTCGGCAAAGGCATCCGCCGTCAGCGCCACGATCAGCACCCGGGACTGCGGCACCGGCAGGCCGCGGATCGTCCGGGCGGCCGTGAGTCCGTCCATGACCGGCATGTGCACGTCCATCAGCACGAGGTCGCAGGGCTGCTCGCGCACGATCGCCACAGCCTCTTCGCCATTGGTCGCCAGCAGCACCCGGTGCCCCAGCCGCTCCAGCAGCACCTGCATGAACTTGCGGTTGACCGGGTGGTCGTCCGTGACCAGGACCTGCAGGCTGCCCGCGGCCGGTGCACCCGGCGCGGCGCGGTCGGACAGTGCCGAGGCCGGCGACTCCGCTGCCCCGATCCGGCCCGAACCACCACCGCCACTCGCGGCCAGCGCCCCCGCGTCCAGCACCGCCAGCGGCAGCACCACGGTGAACTCGCTGCCGCGGCCGACCTGGCTCGTGACGGTGATCTCGCCTTCCATCAGCTCGGCCAGCGTGCGGGAGATTTCCAGGCCGAGGCCGGTGCCGCCAAACCGGCGGCTGATGCTGTTGTCGCCCTGGCTGAAGCGCTGGAACAGGCGGGCGCGGGTCTCCTCGCCCATGCCGATGCCGGTGTCCGTGACGCGGAACCGGATGCCGGCTTGGCCGGTGGACATGTGGCCGCGGTCCACCACCAGCCCCACCCGGCCGGAGTCGGTGAACTTGATGGCGTTGCCCAGCAGGTTGAACAGGATCTGCTTGACCCGCTTGGCGTCGGCCTGCACGGCTTCCGGCAGGTCCGCGGCGACTTCGACCTCCAGCTTCAGGGCCTTGTCGCGGGCCTGCGGCGCCATCAGCGCCTGCACCTCGTTCACGGTCTGTCGCAGGTCCGTCGGTCGCGCCACCAGCTCCAGCCGGCCGGACTCCATCTTCGAGACGTCGAGCACGTCGTTGAGGATGGTCAGCAGGTGCTCGCCCGACTGGCGCGCGATGCCGAGGTATTCGCGCTGCTGCGCCGTCAGCGCCGAGCGGTCCAGCAGCGACATCATGCCGAGCAGGCCGTTGAACGGCGTGCGCAGCTCGTGGCTCATGTTGGCGAGGAAGGCGCTCTTGGTGCGGCTGGCCTGCTCGGCCTCCGCCCGCGCTTCCTGCAGGCTGTGGGCCAGCGTTTCCAGCTCGCTGCGGCGCTGCTCCAGCGCCCGCACCTGCCGGACCACCACGAACGCGAACGCGCCGATCATCAGGAACTGGAAGATCGTGAGGCCGATGCCGATGCGGTTCTGGTCGCGCACCGCTTCATTGCGCCTGGTGATGGTCTCCGCCACCGCCTGGTTGGCCGCCAGCGACAGGTCGCGCACCGACCGCCCCAGGGCATCGAATTCGTTCAGGAAGGGCCGGAGCCGGCGGGGATCGATCTGGTCTGGCGCGTCCGGGCCGAGCACCGGATCGAGGCGCGACACCAGATCGTGCAGCTGGGCCAGCACCTGGCGCTGCAGGTCCAGCTCGGGCATCACCTCGCGGGTGCGCTGCGGCTCGACCAGACTGATGCGGCTGACAAACAGCTCGTAGCGCTCCCGCAGCGCCTCGTAGTGGCCGACCGACTGCTCTTCGGCGACACCGTGCAGCTGCTGCCCGAGCCGCAGCGACTCGGTCTCGAGCTGGAAGAAGCTCCAGACGATGTTGTCACCCTGGTAGATGACATTGGCATTGAGCAGGGCCAGCGACTGGGTCTGCAGCCAACCGATGCCGCCGAAGACGGCGGACAGCAGCACCACCATGAGCACCATCAGGCGCCCGACACGGGAGGTCGGCGCCTTGGCGGCGACGGGCTCGGTCGGGACGTCGTCGGTCATTCCAGCACGTCGATGGACTTGACCTGCCAGGCGGCGCGGCTGTAGTAGCGCTCGGCCCGCAGGGTCTCGTCCGAGTCGAAGGGGTAGATGATGAACAGGGGGCCCTTCTCGCGCACCGGCATCGGCTTGTCGTCCATCAGGCGGGCGAGCACCAGATTGAACTTCAGCGCATCGCCAAGCGGCAGGTCGACCTTGTACTCGTTGAGCGCGATGGCCCGCAGGTTCTTGCCCTGGGCATCGACCGCGGCCAGCACATCGCGCAGCAGCGGGCCGGTGAACTTGCGCGCCTCCGGGTACCACGGGGTCTTGGTGGAAAAGGAATGCTGCGGCAGCGCGGCCAGCATGTCCATGTCGAACTCGGCGACGGTGCCGGCATTGCGGATGCCGATCTTGCCGCTGACGGTGAGCACCACCTTGCCCTTGGGTCGGTCGAGCGCGAAGACCGGAAGCGTTGCCGCACCCAGCGCCACCGACGTGGCAGATGCGACCATGAAATGACGACGAGAGATCATTGGACGGGTTCCCTTTTCACTGGTCTGGAGCCGGCTCGGAATCGAACCGGCTCGGATCATGCCGCATCAATACCCCAAGTCGGGGGAGGACCGCCGCGCCCCCCTGCGCGCGGTGTGACGTACGGCACTGAGCGCGCCGCACGCACCAGGTCCCCCTGGGCCGGGATCAGCCGAAATGGCAGATGTAGTGGTAAGGCTCGCCCTCGACCTTGATCTGGAAGCTCGCGTTGCCCGGCACGTTGAAAGACTGGCCCGGCCCGAAGGTCTGCCATTCGTTCTGGCCCGGCAGCAGGACGCTGCACGCGCCCGCCACGGTTTCCATGACTTCCGGTGCCCCGGTGTTGAAGGTCAGCGACGCGGGCAGGATCACGCCCACGCTCTTCTTCGTGCCGTCGGCCAGGGTGATGCCGTGCGAGACGCAGCGGCCCTCGAAGTAGACGTTGGCCTTGGTGCCGACGCTGGCGACGCTCAGTTGTTCGTTGCTCATGTCCAGCTCCTCAGGCGGTCTTCTTGGCCGCGGCCTTGCGGGCAGCGGGCTTCTTCGGCGCAGCAGCCTTCTTCTCGACCGGCTTCGGCGCGCGCGCCGCACGGGCGTTCGCGGCGATGCGCAGGCGCAGCGCGTTCAGCTTGATGAAGCCGCCGGCGTCCGCCTGGTTGTAGGCGCCGCCGTCGTCGTCGAAGGTCGAGATCTTCGGGTCGAACAGCGAATCGGTCAGCGACTCGCGGCCCACGCACATGATCGTGCCCTTGTAGAGCTTGAGCTTGACGGTGCCGTTCACGGTGGCCTGCGAGGCGTCGATCAGCCCTTGCAGCAGCACGCGCTCCGGCGCGAACCAGTAGCCGTTGTAGACCATGCGCGCGTAACGCGGCATCAGGTCTTCCTTCAGCGCCAGCACTTCGCGGTCGAGCGTGATCGACTCGATGGCGCGGTGGCCGGCCAGCAGGATGGTGCCGCCAGGGGTTTCGTAGCAGCCGCGGCTCTTCATGCCGACGTAGCGGTTCTCGACCTTGTCCAGGCGACCGACGCCGTGCAGGCCGCCGATCTCGTTCAACTTGGTCAGCACCTGGGCCGGCGACAGCTTCTCGCCGTCGATGGCGACCACGTCACCCTTTTCGTAGGTCAGCTCGATGGTCTGGGGCTTGTTCGGCGCCTTTTCCGGACTGCGCGTCAGGCGCCACATGCTGTCTTCCGGCGCGAAGTTCGGGTCTTCGAGGATGCCGCCTTCATAGCTGATGTGCAGCAGGTTGGCGTCCATCGAGTACGGGGCGCCGCCGCCCTTGCGCTTCTTGAAGTCGACCGGAATGCCGTGCTGGTCGGCGTAAGCCAGCATGCTTTCGCGGCTGGAGAGCGTCCACTCGCGCCACGGAGCGATGACCTTCACGCCCGGCATCAGCGCGTAGGCGCCCAGCTCGAAGCGGACCTGGTCGTTGCCCTTGCCGGTGGCGCCGTGCGAGATGGCGTCGGCTTCGGTCTTCTGGGCGATCTCGACCAGGCGCTTGGCGATCAGCGGGCGGGCGATGGACGTGCCCAGCAGGTACTCGCCTTCGTACAGCGCATTGGCGCGGAACATCGGGAACACGAAGTCGCGCACGAACTCTTCGCGCAGGTCCTCGATGTAGATGTTCTCGGGCTTGATGCCCATCTTGATGGCCTTGGCGCGGGCCGGCTCGATCTCCTCGCCCTGGCCGATGTCGGCCGTGAAGGTCACGACCTCGCACTGGTACTCGTCCTGGAGCCACTTGAGGATGATGGAGGTGTCCAGACCGCCCGAATAGGCGAGGACGACGCGCTTGATCTGTTGGGACATGGTGACTGCCGCGGCGTTGCGCTGCGTTGAATGAGCAAACCTCGATTTTAGGCGCGCCGCTGCCAGTTCAGGAACTCCGACGGACGCAGACCGTAACGGGCCAGCACGCCTTCATGCAGCCGGCGCAGCTCTTCGATGGCCAGCGCCTGCACATCCGCCCGCTCGCTCGCCGGCACGCCGGCCCTCGACACCGCCTCGTCGATCAGCGCCAGCGGGTCACGGTCGGGCTGCGTGACCACGGAACGGATGGTCTCGCGGATCAGGTCGCGCCAGTGCAGCCGCAGCGGATCCGGTTCGGCCAGCGTCTGCCGGATCGCCAGGTACTCCTGCGTCGAGCGCTCGTAGGCCCAGACGAACAGGTCCCGCAGCAGCTCGACGCGGGTCATCTCGTAGACCCCCAGCGTGGCGCTGCCGTAAGCCGACTCGGGCACATCGACGAAGGTCAGCGGGCAGAGGTTGGCGCGGAACAGCGGCAGGTTCGCCATGAGGCGCGAGGTGCGCTTGTTCATGTCCGCGAACGGCTGCAGATACGGCAGATGCACCAGCAGGAACAGCGACTGCTCGAATGGATCGGTGATGCGCGCCGCCTTGCCGAGCATCGTCACGAGCGCCGCTTCAATGGCCACGGATCCAGACAGCGGGCGGTACACGCTCTGGCCGATGTCCACGGCGTGCTGGCGGATGCGGCCTTCGTCCGCCGGATTCGGCAGCAGGTTCTCGGCCAGCGCGCTGTGCAGGTTCAGCAAGGTGTAGCGGTCGAACCCGGCCGTCTCGATGTTCTCCACCAGCAATTCGATCGCCGTCTTGTGGTTGAGGATCATCTGCGTCTCGATCGTGGCCTTGCCCTGCGCGACCCGTCCCTGCTCGATCAGTGCGCGGGTGTCGAGCCGGGTGTAGGTGTTGCCCTCCAGGTGGCTGGACGCCCACGACAGGTCAATCAGCAGGCGGTTCAGGATGGCCCGGCTGTAGGTCCCGGCGGGCGCGCCAACCTGCGCGGTGCGCCCCATGCGGTGCAGTTGCCGGCGCAGGGGTTCGGAGAGGTAGTGGGTTTCGCCAGGTCGATAGCGCTCCAGAAAGTCCGGCTGGTAGCCCACGGGCTTGCGGGCCTGCACCGGCTGACTGACGTACGCCAAGACATCGCCACTGTCTGCCGACAGGGGAATGGCACTGGCCCAAGGCAGCGGCATGGTCGTCTGCGGCCCGGCGACAGGGACGACCACCCGATAGCGTCGGGCACGGCCCGCCCCCTGCGCCTGAAGGCGTCCATCCCCGAGCAGCTGCTGGATCCAGCGCTGCGCCGTGCGGCGCGACACGTTCGGGCGCAAGACCAGCAACTCGGCCAGTGTCAACCCGACCGCGGACGAAGCGAGGGCATCGATCAGATCGGCGGGTGTGGACATGGCGCAGTTCTTCCAGGAATGTGGCGCGATTTTGGCGCAGTTTGAAAACCGCGCCACCTGCAGTGATCCTCGGGTCTGTCCCGACCGCGACAGCTCCTCAGGGACGTCCCGATGCCATACGCCCGGGGACCGGCGTATACCTTCGCCACATCCGAACAGTGCAGCGAGTACCCCATGCCCATCCCCGCCAACCGCCCCCACCTGAAGCACTGGCCCAAGCGCCTGCCGCTGGACCTCGTGCTGCCGGAGACTTCGCTCTGGTTCAACCTCGAAGCCAGCGCGCAGCGTTACCCCGACCGCGCCGCCTACCTCTTCTTCGGCCAGCCGCTCACCTACCGCGAACTGCACCGCCAGGCCGAGGCGCTGGCCGGCTGGCTGCAGGCGCAGGGCGTCGGCAAGGGGGACCGGGTCGCGCTCTTCCTGCAGAACTGCCCGCAGTTCATCGTCGCGTTCTATGCCGTGGTGCGGGCGAACGCGGTGGTCGTGCCGGTCAACCCGATGAACCGGGTGGACGAGTTCGGCCACTACATCACCGACCCCGACACCAAGGTCGTCATCACCAGCGCGGACCTGGCCGCCATCGTCGCCGAGGCCGATGCCCGGCTGCCCGAGGCGCAGCGCCTGCGCGCCATCGTGGTGACACGCTATGGCGACTACCTCGGCGACGAGGCCACCGCCAATCCGGCGCTGGCCCCCCCACCGTCGATGGACGCGTGGCTGCGCGCCGCGCCCGCCCTGCCCGCCGGCTGCACGCCGCTGGCCGAGGCGCTCGCCGCCGGCCTGACGCCCTCGGCGCACACCGCCGGCCCGGACGACATGGCGCTGCTGCCCTACACCTCCGGCACCACCGGCCTGCCCAAGGGCTGCATCCACACCCACCGCACGCTGACGAGCAACATCGTCGGCGGCAGCCTGTGGGGCTACACCAGCGCCGAGACGGTGAGCCTGGGTGTCGTGCCCTTCTTCCACATCACGGGGATGCTCTACGGCGTGCTCAGTCCGGTGTGGTGTGGCGCGACGGTGGTGATCCTGCCGCGCTGGGACCGTGACCTCGCCGGGCGGCTGATCTCGCACCACCGGATCAGCCACTGGACCTGCATCCCGACCATGATCATCGACCTGTTCGCCAGCCCGAACTACCGGAGCTTCGACCTGTCGAGCCTGCGTTACCTCTCGGGCGGCGGGGCGGCGATGCCGCAGGCGGTGGCCGAGCGGCTGCAGACCGAGTTCGGCCTGACCTTCGCCGAGGGCTATGGCCTGACCGAGACCGCCGCGCCCAGCCACGCCAACCCGCCCGAGCGCGCCAAGCTGCAGTGTCTGGGCATGCCGCTGTTCGGCACGGACGCGCGGGTGATCGACCCGACCACCTTCGAGGAGCTGCCCGTGGGCGAGGTCGGCGAGATCGTGACGAACGGGCCGATGGTGTTCAAGGGCTACTGGAAACATCCGTCGGCGACCGAGGCCGCGTTCATCGAACTGCCTGCGGTGCCGGGCCAGAAGTTCTTCCGCACCGGCGACCTGGGGCGCATGGACGACGAGGGCTATTTCTTCATCACCGACCGGCTCAAGCGGATGATCAACGCGAGCGGCTACAAGGTCTGGCCGTCCGAGGTGGAGCTGATGATGTACCGCCACCCCGCGGTGGCCGAGGCCTGCATCATCGGCACGCAGGACGCCTACCGCGGCGAGACGGTCAAGGCCGTCATCGTGCTGCGGCAGGAGGCGCGTGGACAGACCACCGAGCAGGACATCATCGACTGGGCGCGCGAGCACATGGCCGCGTACAAGGCACCCAAGCTGGTCGAGTTTGTCGAGGCGCTGCCCAAGTCGGGGACGGGGAAGGTGATGTGGCGTTTGTTGCAGGACAAGGAGCGGGAGCGGCAGGCCGCTCAGAGGTCCGGCGCGTAACGCTGGACCATGTCCTCCCGCGTCGCCGGGAGGACGGCGGCGAGGGTGTCGATGGTCATGGGGCGCATCACAACAAGCGTGCTGCCTGTCCCTGTGCCTTGACCAGCGACACCGCTTTTCTGTCGAACGAAACAAAGGTCTCGCCGCCGAGCCAGGCACCTTCATGGGCGATGACGCCATCGGCGAAATCCCCGCCCGCTTCGAGCACCGCCAGCCCTGCCTCGACAGCGGGCCGGTTCACTTCCACGTTGGCGATGGCCAGCAAGGCGCGGATCGCGGTGGCTGCGTCAGCGGGCTGGAAGCCGTAGACCCTGCGCAGCACCCAGACGAATTCACAAAGGCAGGGCAGCGCGACCGCGATCAACTCGGCCTCGGCCAAGACCTTGGCGGCGATGCCGGCTTGCACGGGGTCGTCCTGCACGACCGCCCGCACCAGCACATTGGTGTCCACCGCGAGCCTCATTCCTCACCCGCCCAGCCTTGCGCGGTGGCGGCGTTGAGTTCTTCGAGGGTGGCGACCTTCTGTGTCCGTCCGGCCAGTAAGCCGACGAAGCCGCTGATCGTGCCCGTGCGCTGCGCGGCCCGGAGAACACCTCGGCCGTCCGGCAGCAAGTCCAGCTCGATCTTGTCGCCGGGCTGGATGCCGAGGTGCTGCAGCACGTCTTTCCGGAACGTCACTTGGCCTCGGGCGGTCACGGTCAATGTGGTCATGGGGATGTCCTCGTCGCCTGTTGATTGGCGCCAGACATGGTAATGTAAAAATCCATTACCTGACCGACCACTGTGCAAACCCTATCCGCAGTGCACCCACATCCGCAGCACCTTCACCGTCCGCGCCTCTGGCAAGACCTCGTACACAAGCCGGTGCTGGATGTTGAGGCGCCGGCCTTCGCTGGCGATGCGCGCCAGTGCCTCGCGGCCTGCGTGCGGCGGCAGGGCGCGGTCGCCGCGTGAGTCGGCGGGCAGCCTGACGGGCGGACAATCCGTCCGTTCGCCAGCCAACCCGCCAACACCATGTCCGCACCGCTGCACATCCCCACCCCGCTCCTCGAATCCCGCCCGCTGAGCCTCGCCACCGGCCGCGCCGTGTGGCTCAAGATGGAGGCGCTGCAGCCCTCCGGCTCGTTCAAGCTGCGCGGCATCGGGCTGGCCTGCCAGACCTACCAGGCGCGGGGCGCACGCCGCTTCGTCTCGTCCTCGGGCGGGAATGCCGGGCTGGCGGTGGCGGTTGCGGGGCGGCAGCTCGGGGTGCCGGTCACGGTCGTGGTGCCGCAGACGACGACGGCGCGGGCGCTGGACCTGCTACGGCTCGAAGGCGCCGAGGTCATCGTCCACGGCGCCTCGTGGCAGGAGGCGCACGCCCACGCGCTGTCCCTGCTCGACCCGGACCGCGACGCCATGCTCCACCCCTTCGACGACCCGCTGCTCTGGCAGGGCCACGCGTCGATGGTCGACGAGGTGGCCGCCGCGGGGCTGGTGCCGGACGTCGTGGTGCTGGCGGTGGGCGGCGGTGGGCTGCTGTCCGGGGTGGCCGAGGGGATGCGCCGCCACGGGTGGGACGGCGTGCCGATCCTGGCCGTCGAGACCGCGGGCGCCGCGTCCTTCCATGCGGCCACGCTGGCGGGCCGGCCGGTGCCGCTGGAGCGCATCGACAGCGTGGCCACTTCGCTGGGCGCGCGGCAGGTGTGCGAGCAGGCGGTGCAGTGGTGGCGCGAGCGGCCGGTGCGCAGCCTGCGGGTGTCGGACGCGAGCGCGCTGCGCGCCTGCGAGCAGTTCCTGGCCGACCACCGGGTGCTGGTGGAGCCGGCGTGTGGGGCGGCGCTGGCTGCGGTGTACGACGCGGAACACAGCGACGCGCTGGCGGAGTTTCAGCGGGTGCTGGTCATCGTCTGCGGCGGGGCGACGGCCACGCTGGACCAGATCCGGGCGTGGCAATCCGGGTCGGTCTGAGCACCGCCAGGCGCACCCCGCGCCAGCCGGCTACAGGGTGAGCCAGCCCATCCCGCGCACGAAGAGCAGCAGCGACACCGCGCCACTGGTCACGGCGAAGGCCTGCTGAAGCCGCGCCCCGGCCAGGCGGGCCGCGATCAACCGGCCCAGCAGCAGCGCGACGATCGCACCGGCAGCAAATGGCGCAGCGATGTTCCAGGCGATCGACCCTTGCCAGGCGGCGGCCGCGACGCCCCCCACGGACACCAGCGAGATCACCGCCAGCGAGGTGGCGAAGATGCTGCGCATCTGCAGGTTGGTGAAGCGGTTGAGCGAGGGCACGATGACGAAGCCACCACCCACGCCCAGCAGTCCGCTGAGGAGGCCCGAGACCGCGCCCGTTCCGGCCAGCGCCCAGGCACACGGCATGGTCCAGATCAGGCGGCCTTCGGCGGGGTTCAGCACGCACGGCAGCCTGGACTGTTCCTGGATGGACTCCGTCTGTCCGGTCGGAATCCGCCGGGCCTGCTTGAACATGCGCACGGCCACCAGCGCCAGCACGGCGGAAAACGCCACCGTCAGCGGTGCGTTGGGGATCACGCTGGCCAGGCGCACACCGACCGGCGCGAGCGCCATGCCGGTGAAGCCGATCACGGCGGCCGCGCGGTAGCGCACCACCCCTTCGCGCAAGCCCAGCACAGCGCCGAACGCCGAAGCCGCCCCCACGGCGATCAGCCCGACCGGTGCGGCCTGCATGATGCTCAGGTGCAATCCGAACACGAGCAGCGGCACGGCCAGGATGCCGCCCCCTGCGCCGGTCAGCGCGAGAATCAGTCCGACCACCGAGCCCAGGCCGGCCGACAGCAGCGTCACGTCCATGTCCATGTCAAGGCTCCGCTCATTTGGTCATCTCGGGCTGGGCCATCCACTCGCGGCCCTTGAGCATCGCCTGCCAGTACAGGGGCGGCAGCACGCGCTCCTTGAGGTACCAGGCCAGCGCCGACGGGCGAGTCCCGTCGATGAGCCACTTCGGGAAGCTCGGGGCCACCTTGCCGCCGTAGAGGAACTCCGCCAGCACGATCTTGCCGCGCTCGACCGTCAGCGGGCAGGAGCCATAGCCGTCGTACCGGGCCTCCCCCTGGACCGCGCCGCGCAGGGCCAGCAGGTTGTGCGCCACCACCGGCGCCTGCTTGCGGGCAGCGGCGGCGGTCTTGGCGTTCGGGGTGTTCCCGGCATCGCCGAGCGCGAAGATGTTCGCGAATTGCTTGTGCCGCAGCGTGCCCGGATCGATGTCGATCCAGCCTGCCGCATCGGCCAGGGGGCTGACGCGAATGAAGTCGGGCGCCTTCTGCGGCGGCACCACGTGGATCATGTCGAAGTCATGGGTGATCTTCTCCTTCGTGCCGTCGGCATTGGCCTTCATGAAGGTGGCTTTCCGGGCCGGTCCGTCGACAGCGACCAGCGTCTGACCGAAGTTCAGGCCGATGCCATAGGCCTTCACGTACTCCATCAGCGCCGGCACATAGTCCGCCACGCCGAAGAGCACCGGGCCGGCATTGCAGAACTGGATGTCGACGTCCTGGAGCACGCCAGCCCGGCGCCAGTGGTCGGCCGACAGGTACATGGCCTTCTGCGGCGCACCCGCGCACTTGATGGGCATGGGCGGCTGCGTGAAGAGCGCCTTGCCGCGGCGCAGCTGCTGCACGAGCTGCCAGGTGTAGGGCGCCAGGTCGTAGCGGTAGTTGGAGGTCACGCCGTTGCGGCCCAGCGTCTCGGGCAGGCCCTCGATGCCGTGCCAGTCGAGCTTCAGGCCCGGGCAGACGATGAGCTGCTGGTACTTGACCACGCGGCAGCCATCGAGGATGACGGCGTCACGCTCCGGCTCGAAGGCTGCCACGGCCGACTGGATCCAGTGCACGCCGCGGGGCAGCACGGACCCCATCGTGCGGGCCGTCGTCTTGGCGTCGAACACACCCGCGCCGACCATGGTCCAGCCGGGCTGGTAGTAGTGGATGTCGGCGGGGTCGATGATGGCGATGTCGAGCTGCGGGCTGCGCGCCAGCAGGCTGGAGGCCACGGCAATGCCCGCGGCACCGCCGCCGATGATCACCACCTCGTGGGTCGCGTCCGCCACCTCGACGGGGGTCTTGCCTCCGTTGACGATGCGCCGCACCACGCCCTTGAGGTCGTAGCCGGCCTTCGAGGCCAGCTCGATGATCTGCGGCAGCGGCCGCTGCCCGGCCTGCGACAAGGCCCACATCGTGGTAGAGCGCATCCCCGTGCGGCAGTAGGCCAGCACGGGTTTCGGCACCTCCGCCATCAGCGCGCCGAACGCAGCCCCCTGCTGGTCCGTGACCTTGCCGGACTCCGCCGGCAGGTAGCGGATCTGCAGACCCTGCGCCTGGGCCGCGCGTTCGATCTCGCTGAAGAGCGGCTGGTCCGAACCCTCGCCATCCGGCCGGTTGCAGATGACCGAGCGAAATCCGGCCTCGGCCACTGCGCGCAGGTCGGCGATGAGGAGTTGGGGGGCGACCGACAGTTCGGCGGTCAGTGACTGGATGTCCATGGTGTCTCCTGCTACGTCCTTGGGGCGATGCCTGGCCGCCTTGCTGCTGGCCCCGGTGTTTCTGGCGGCTCTGAAAACCACGATGCCCGGTCCTGATCTGGCCGGGCATCGCGGGGAGTCGTCGCGGACTAGACCGCGTTCAACGGGATCTTGATGTAGCGCACACCGTTGTCTTCCGGCTCGGGCAACTGGCCGGCGCGCATGTTGACCTGCACCGACGGCAGCAGCAGCGTGGGCATGCCGAGCGTCGCGTCGCGGGCACTGCGCATCGCGACGAACTCCTCTTCGCTGATGCCATTGCGCACGTGGATGTTCTGCTCGCGCTCCTCGGCCACGGTGCTGACGAAGCGCAGCTCACGCCCGCCGGGCTGGTAGTCGTGGCACATGTACAGCGCGGTTTCCGGCGGCAGGCCGAGCACCTTGTTGATCGAGCGGAACAGGGTGCGGGCATCGCCGCCCGGGAAATCGCAGCGGGCCGTGCCGTAGTCCGGCATGAACAGCGTGTCGCCGACGAAGGCCGCGATGTCCTGGTTCGCACCCTCGCCATCGCTCACCACATAGGTCATGCAGGCCGGGGTGTGCCCGGGGGTGTGCATCGCTCGGGCGGTCAGGCTGCCGATGCGGAAGGTCTCCTCGTCGGCGAACAGGTGGTCGAACTGGCGACCGTCTTGCGCAAAGTCGGCGCCGGCGTTGAAGAGCGCGCCGAACACCCGCTGCACGGTCGCAATGTGCTGACCGATGCCCAGCTGCCCACCGAGGGTCTCCTTGAGGTAGGGCGCTGCCGAGAGGTGGTCCGCGTGGACATGGGTTTCGAGGATCCAGTCGACCCGGGCATCGAGTTCACGGACCCGCGCAATCAGGCGGTCGGCGCTGGTGCGCGCGGTGCGGCCGGATTTCGGGTCGTAGTCGAGCACGCTGTCGATCAGCGCACACGCCCGCGTCTTCCTGTCGAAGACGAGGTAGCTGATGGTCTGGGTGGCGGGATCGAAGAAACCTTCGACCTGCATGTTGCTGCGAGTGTTCATGGTGGCCTGCACAGGGTCGTCACGGGCATTACAGACTCAAGATCCGTGCCAATCAGCGCATACACCGGCAGGTACACCTAACGCATTGATTTGCAACAACATATTGGAAAATCAAGCGCCTGCCAAAACGTTCGAACATCATCAGCACTGCCGCCGTGGCAGTTGAATGGCAGATGCGTGGCAGAAATGGCCAGCGCGTTGGCAGCTTTGGCAGATGGCCGCACAATCGCCCGAAACCCGAGAAAGCCGACGATGCCGAGCGCCAGACCCCACGCCGACGACCACGCGCCCGCCCCGACCGACCTCGCCAGACGCGGGAGCCTCGATTCGACGGAACAGGTGCAGGCGCTGATCTCGTTTCTGGAACACGAGGCCCAGCCGATGATCGTGCTGGACCCCGACTACAACATCCTCGCGGCGAACACGGCCTACCAGCGCCAGTTCGGCACCGCGGGCAAGCCCTACATCGGCCACAAGTGCTTCCGCATCTCGCACCACTACGACGTGCCCTGCGACCAGGCGGGCGAGCATTGCCCGATGAAGAAGGCCTTCGAGCTGAAGGGACCGGACCGCGTGCTGCACATCCACCACACGCCGCGCGGACCGGAGCATGTCGATGTCGAACTGCGGCCGATCCTCGATGCCGAGCGCAGCGTGGTGGCCTATGTCGAGCGGCTGGTCACCGTGCGCAGTGCGTCCGCACGGCCGAGCGCCGAGGGGTTGGTGGGGCGGGCCGAGGCGTTCAACGCGGCGCTGTCGGCGGTGCAGCGCGTGGCACCTTCGATGCTGCCCGTGCTGCTGCTGGGCGAGTCGGGCACCGGCAAGGAACTCTTCGCGCGCGCCGTGCACGAGGCCAGCGAACGGGCGAGCGGCCCGTTTGTCGTGGTGGACTGCTCGGGCCTGACCGAGAGCTTGTTCGAGAGCGAATTGTTCGGCTATGAAAAGGGCGCCTTCACCGGCGCCAACGCACGCAAGAAAGGGCTGGTCGAAACCGCCGACGGCGGCACGCTGTTCCTCGACGAGATGGGGGACGTGCCCCTGCCGATGCAGGTCAAGCTGCTGCGGCTGATCGAATCCGGTACCTTCCGCCGCGTCGGCAGCATCGAGACCCAGCAGGCCAATTTCAGGCTGGTCGCGGCGACACACAAGCCCTTGCAGCAGATGGTGGCGGACGGGCGCTTTCGCCAGGACCTGTACTACCGCATCAGCGCCTTCCCGATCCACCTGCCGCCGCTGCGGGAGCGGGTGAGCGACATTCCGGTGCTGGTGGACTCCTTCCTGCAGCGCGGCGCGTCGACCCGGCACCGGCTCTCGATCGATCCCGCGGCCATCACCCGGCTGCAGGCGCACGACTGGCCCGGCAACATCCGCGAATTGCGCAACGTGCTCGACCGGGCGCGGCTGTTCGCCGACGACGGCATCGTGCGGACGGAGCACCTGCCGGACCATGTCGGGCCCCATGTTGCCTCCGCGCCCGCGGCCGATCCGGGCCGTTCCGCCGCGCCAACCCGGCACCGGGACGACGATGTCGAACTGAGGCAGCTGGCCCGGGAAGGCCGGCTGACACGCCTGGAGATGGCCCGGCAGCTGGGCCTCAGCGAGCGCACGCTCTACCGGCGACTGAAGGCGCTCGGGCTGGCCTGACAGGCGCCGCACTGCCGGACTCTGCCACTAGGGTGCGTTTGGCAGACCGAATTGACAGCAATGGCAGGCTTCATGCGGCCGGCCAACGGCTTTCGCCATGTGCAGGCTGTGGCATGGAACTTGTACTGAAATCCCGCATGCCCACCCGGCAAGGAGCCGACCATGAACACCACCCTTCCCATCGCCTGCCCGGCCTTCAGCGCCACACCGAGCGATCCTGAAAAGCGCCAGTGGCTCATTGCCACCGGCGTGGCCGGTGGCGTGGCGGCGCTGGCCACGGCGTTTCCGCTCGTCTCGAGCTTCGAACCGAGCGAGCGCGCCAAAGCGGCTGGCGGGCCGGTCGCGGTCGACATCTCGGACATCCCGCCGGGCGGGACCAAGGTCGTCGAATGGCGCGGCAAGCCGGTCTGGGTCGTGCGGCGCACCCCCGCGATGCTGGCCGCGCTCGAAGGCCACGACGCCCAGCTCGTCGACCCGCTGTCGCTGCGGGCCGCGTCTTCAAGAACAAGCCCGCGCCGACCAACCTCGAGATCCCGCCCTATCGTTTCGCGAGCGGAACGAGCCTCCTCATCGGCGAAGACGCCCAGGCCTGAAGCAACAGCCACCACGGCGACTGCCGCCGTGCAAGCGTTGGACGGCAGCCTGTTCAGACGTCGCTGCGTTCGACCCGCCAGGTCTGCAGGCGCAAGGCCAGCCAGGCACCAGCCACCATGCCGGCCACGGCGATGCAGGAACCGGCGGACAGCAGCGACAGGCCGCTGACACCCTGGCCAATGGAGCACCCCATCGCGGTCACGCCCCCGAACCCCATCAGCACGGCACCCGCCAGATGGTTGCCCATGTCCTCGGCGTTGTGGAAGGACTCGACGCGGAACTCCTTGCGCACCACCGCGGCGACCGCGCTGCCCAGCAGGACACCGAGCGCCACCACCACGCCAAAGCTCACCGTGGTGTTGCTGTCCGACCAGAGCGTCAGCAGATCGAGGCCATGCGCGATCGGGGCGGCGAAGGTCAACGCTTCCGGCCGGTGGGAGTAGGTGCCCATCCAGGTGGTTTCGAGCGTGTCGGGGTGCTCGGGGATGAAGCCGACCAGGCCCGTGAGCGCCCAGGCGGCCAACACCAGCAAGCCGAAGCCGACACCGCCGATCCAGTGGCCGCGGTCCATCGTCCGCCTGGAGCGCCACGCCAGCACCAGGACGAACACGAGCAGGCCCACGAGCGCAGCCCAGCGCATGGCCGACGGCGAGGCGCCGATGTAGGGCGACAGCATGGAGCCGAGGTCCTGCGGATGGGTCAGCTGGACACCGACCGCATCGAGGACGCCAACCCGCGGTGCTGCCAGCACGCCGCGCAGCGTCATCTGCGCGGTGATGGCAGCGACGACCAGGGTCACCCAGGCCTTGAGGCTTCCCGCGCCGGCTTTCACCAGATTGCGCTGCGGGCAGCCCGAGGCGAGCACCATGCCGACACCGAACAGGGTGCCGCCGACGGCGTAGGAGAGCCACAGGAATCGATCGCTCCAGGCCACCGTGTGTGTGGGGTCGAACCAGCCGACGCCGATCAGGCCCATGGTCCCGCTGGCGGCCACCGCCACGGCCAGCGCCCACATCGTCAGCCGTGCCGTCCCGCCGTAGCTGAACCAGTCGGCCAGGGCCCCCATGGTGCAGAAGCGCGTGGCCTGGGCCACCGCCCCGAGCGCCAGGCCGATCAACAGACCGCCCCAGATCACGGCCTCGGCGGCAGCGGCGGGACTCAAGGGGAGGCTCATGTCAGGAATCCGTCTTCGATGGATGGCGGCTGGCCGTTAACGCCAACGCGTGCGCCATGATGCCGCAGGTCGGACGCATGCACCGGAAACGCGGATTGTGGCGACCTGTCTCTGCCTGTGCGCATGGCTGGTTGGCGCGGCCCCCGTTCCTCAAGATCGAATGGGTTTCCCCGATAGATAGCCCCAGACCTCTGATTTCCAGACCGCCAGGGAGCGACCATCGTGCAGAAACCCGTCATCCGTCCCCTTCACCCAGGCCACCGACTTCGGCCCACGGCGCGCGCGTCCATGGCCCTCGCCCTGGGCGCGGCCCTCAGCGGCTGTGGCGGCGGCGCCGGGGAGGCCGCCACGCAGACGGACACGGGCTACCAGGTCGAGAGCGGCGTCGCGCAGAAGGGGCCGCTGACGATGGGCTCCTCGGTCAGCATCAACGAACTCAACGCCAGCACGCTGGTGCCGCTCGGCACGAGCTACAACTTCGAGATCCGCGACGACTTCGGAAACTTCCAGCCAGCCGGCACCGTCTTCAAGCAGCGGCTGCTGGAGACCACGGCGTCGGGCTACTACCTCGACGAACTCACCGGCCAGGTCTCCACGGACACCGTGACGCTGCGGGGCATGAGCGACCTCTCGGTCGACCGGACCATCAACGTCAACCTGCTGACCGATCTGTCCAACGCCCGCATCCGGGCGCTGATGACGCGGGCCGCGGCGCCGCTCGGCTTTGCGGCTGCACGGGCCCAGGCGCAGCGCGAAGTGCTGGCTGCGTTTTCCATCTACAACAGCACCGAACTGCTGGCCGGCGGCCCCCAGCCCGCGAGTTTCGGCGAGCTGGACCTGAGCAAGAACCGCAACGCCGACCAGGCCCTGACCGCCCTGTCGGCCGTGGTGACGCAGATCGGCGTGACGGGCGGCGGCATCACGCGCTTCATCAACCAGTTCGAGAAGGACCTGGCCGATGACGGCCTGCTCAACAACTCGCCGAAGTTCGCCGCGCCGCTGGCGCCGCAGATCAGCGCCGCCGGCAAGGCCGTCGACTTCGACCGGCTCGCCCTGACCCTCAACAGCTTCTACAACACCACGCTCTACACCGCCGAGTCGCTGGCACGCTGGGTGGACACCTCCGGCGGCGTCGACATGGTCATCGACCGCTTCAAGAGCGAGACGGCCAACGTCGCGGTCAGCACGGAGAGCAAGTCGCCCGCCTATGTCGCCGGCAGCGACGACAACGGCCAGTGCCTGTCGGCCTCGGCGGGCCTGAAGCTCTACCGGAGTGGACAGCTCGTCACCACGGCCACGGTCAAGGCGACCAAGGGCGAGCAGTACGCCATCGGGCTGACCGGCTCGCCCACGCAGGCCGAGGCGATCGGCTATCTGCAGCGCAGCGCGCCGGTAGGCGGCAACTGCCCCGCGACCCTGCCCACCACCGGCCTCACCCGGCTGGCGCAGCATGCGATTTCCGTCGCGGGGGTCGTCGATGCCCGGACGGTGCTCGATGTCTACGAGAACTCCGTGGCCGAGGACCGCAAGAACGCAGCCGTCTACGCCCTGCGCGGCGACGGCAGCGTCTGGTACTGGAACGCCAGCACCCGCGGCGTGCCGACCTTCCTGTTCAAGGACGCCACCCTCACCCGCTTCCTGCCGAACAGCGACGGCCAGGTCCGCCTGCTGCTGAAAAGCGGCGTGGCGGGCACGGCCAGGATTGTCTACAACACGCGGCTCGCCAAGTGGACCGCCACCCTCGTCAAGGACACCAGCACGCAGGTCTGCAGCACGCCCGCGCCGGACAGCAGCACGGTCTCGCTGAAGAAGGACGGCCGGATCTGGGTGAAAGGCGCCAACGCCAGCGGCCAGTTGGGCGACGGCACGATCTTCCCGGTCTTGAACGAGAAGGTGATCGGCTCCGGCTACGCCAGCATCGTCTGCACCGGCGGCTACGCGCACGCGGCCACCGCGCCCGGCATCCTGGCGCTGAAGAAGGACGGCACCCTGCTGGCCTGGGGCGGCAACAGCACGGGCGTCCTGGGCGACGGCACGACCGCCAACGTCCTGACACCCAAGACCATCGGCACCGGCTTCGCCAGCGTCCAGAGCAATGGCAGCTCCGCCGTCGCGCTGAAGCTGGACGGCAGCGTCTGGAGCTGGGGCAGCAATGCGACCGGCGTCCTCGGCAACGGCACCGCCACGGCCACGCTCGTCCCCCAGAAGGTCGGCACCGACTTCCGCACCGCCGCGATCGTCGGCGGTGACCGGGTCATCGCGGCCAAGACCAGCGGCGATCTCTGGGCCTGGGGCAACGGCGCTGCCGCCCTCATCGGCAGCAGCGGCCACCTCTACAGCCCGATGGCGCTGGACCCGGCTTTCGTCTCGGTCCAGAGCGATGAAGTGACCGCCAGCGGCGCGCCGAACATCGCCTTCGGCTTCAAGAAGGACGGCAGCGCCTGGGGCTGGAGCGCCAATGCGGCGGGACAGCTGGGCAATGGCACCACCACCCCCACCCCCAGCCCGAGCACGCCGCAGCCGCTCGGCACCGGCTACACCAAGCTGCTGGGCCAGGGCGACCATGTCTTCGGCATCAAGTCCGACGGCACCCTCTGGGCCTGGGGCAGCAATGCTTGGGGCCAGTTCGGCGATGGCACGACCAGCGACAGCCTGACGCCGAGGCAGATCGCGCTGCCCTGACGGCGCCCCGGAGGACCGCGCTCAGCTGTCCTCCACCTCGCCCTGCGCCGGCGGCACCCGCACCACCGTGACCGTGCAGTCCGCCTGCGCCACCACCTCGGACGACACGCTGCCCAGGTAGCGCCGCAGCGCCGAACTCGCCCGCGCGCCCATGACGATGTGGTCGACCTGCGTGCGGCGGGCGAACTCGACAATCGCCGCGGCCGGGTCCGGCGCCTCCAGCACGTGGAAGGTCAGCAGGCCGGTGCTGAGGCCCAGCCCCTGCGCGATCGGGCGCGCCCAGTGCTTCAGGCCGACGAGCTGCTTGACGTGCAGGCTCTGGCCGGCCTTGTCGGTCAGCTCGTCGATGCCGATGCGGTTGATCTTCATCACGCCCACACAGGCCAGCCGCGCCCCCGGTTCGGTCGCCACGATGCGGCGCACCGTCTCGCGCAGCAGGTCCAGCAGCGGCTCGGCGGCGTTTTCCACATCGACCGCGGCCAGGATGATCGGCGCCCGCTTGAGCTGGTCGCCCACTGTGCCGCGCACCGAGGGCTCCGCCCCCAGCGCGGAGAACCAGCGCTTCCAGGTCTGCAGCCGGCTGGGCGCGCTGTCGCGGGTGGCGCGCTCGGTGAGCGGCATCTGGTCGGGGTGCAGCAGGTCGTGGGCGAGGTGGGCGGCGCTCGGGTGGCGCTGCTCGGCCTGGACTTCCAGGCAGCGCAGGATGATTTCCTGCAGCCACGGCGGGCAGTCCGGGCGGTGGCGGCGCGGGGCGATCGGCTGCTGGTAGAGCCGCTCGCGCAGGCCGCGCACGCTGTCGGGCGAGCCGAACGGCCGCTCGCCCGTCGTCAGGTGGTAGAGCATCACGCCGAGCGCGAACAGGTCCGAGCGCGGCTCGCTGCGCAGAAACTGCACCTGCTCGGGCGACATGTACGGCCCCGTGCCCATCGGCAGGTTGAACTCCTCGTCGAGCAGGTCCGGCAGGTGGTCGTGCCGGCTCAGGCCGAAGTCGACCAGCACCGCCTCGCCGGTCGGGCGGAAGAGGATGTTGCTGGGCTTCACGTCGAGGTGGATGACGTGCTGGCGGTGCAGGTCGTGCAGCGCGGTCGCCACCCGGGCGCCGATGCTGGCGATCTCGTCGATCGGCAGCGGCGCCTCGTCCAGCCGGGGGCGCAGCGACTCGCCGGGGATGTGCTCCAGGACGATGTAGGGCCGGGTCGCGAAGTCGCCCTTGGCGATGAAGCGCGGCACGTGCACGCCGCGCAGCATCGGCAGGATCATCATCTCAACCTCGAAGCCGACGATGGTGGCCGGGTCCTCCCCGCCCTTGATGCGCGGCACCTTCATCAGCAGCGGGCCGCGGTGTTCGGGGTGGGTGACACGCCAGAGATTGGCCATGCCGCCCTGGTGGACCCGCTCTTCCAGCAGGAAGCCGTCGACCATCTCGCCGGCCGAGAAATTCACCATGCCACCGCTCATCTCAGGTCCCCTGGTGCAGCCGGTCGCCCAATGCCCGGGGCAAGCCCGCGGCGATGATCTTCGCGGCGGTGGCATCGTGGTCGTACGGGACGCGGTGGAAGGTCAGCGTCAGCCGCGCCAGATCGAACATCGCCCAGCTGGCCGCCGGATTGCCGTCGCGCGGCTGGCCGCAGGAGCCCGGCAGCGCCAGCCACTGCCGATGTCCCGGTACAGGCACCGCCACCCCCGGCACCGGCGTGAAGTTGGCGATCTTGCCGGTGCTGGAGAGGTGGTAGAGCGCGGGCTGGTGGACGTGGCCGCAGAAGGTGTGGCGCGCCTCGGTGGCCATCATGCTGCGCACGGCCTCGTTGCGGCCGAGGATGTAGTCCCAGGCGGGCGGCGCAAAGGCGTTGGCGTGGACGAAGAGGCAGCCCAGGTCTTCCCGCGTGTAGGGCAGCGCGCCGAGGAAATCGAGCTGCGCAGGCGTGAGCTGCGCGCGGGTCCACTCGATGGCGCGGCGGGCGTCCTCCACCAGATGGTCGCTCGGCCCGCGTGCCACCGCCTCGTCGTGGTTGCCGCGCACGGCGATCGCCCCCTGCCCGACCATGTCCCGCACCTGCTCGACCACCCAGCCCGGATCGGCGCCATAGCCCACGAAGTCACCGAGGAAGGCCAGCCGGTCCGCGCCGTGCAGGTGCGCCTGCTCCAGGCAGACCTCGAAGGCTTCGCGGTTGGCGTGGATGTCGGTGATGAGGGCGAGCTTCATAGGGATCCGTCTCGTGTTGTGAACATGCGCCAAGCGTGAAAACTGTAACGCATCCCCCCACCCTAAAATCACTCTCGTCTTATCGACCGCCTTCCGCCATGACCAAGCTGCCATCACCTTCTGATCCGATCGACGGACGCGCAGTCCGGCGCTGCGATGTGCTCGTCATCGGCGGTGGTCCAGCCGGCTCCACGCTCGCCACCCTGCTCGCCCGCCAGGGACGCAGCGTCACCGTGATCGAGAAAGCGCACCACCCGCGCTTCCACATTGGCGAATCGCTGCTGCCGGCGAACGTCTCGCTGTTCGACGACCTGGGCGTGCGCGCAGAAGTCGAAGCGATCGGCATGCCGAAGTGGGGCGTCGAGTTCGTGTCCCAGGACCACGCCCACCGCAGCTACCTCGAATTCGGCGACGCGCTCGACAAGTCGATGCCCTACGCGTGGCAGGTGCGCCGCGCCGATCTCGACGAGATCCTGTTCCGCAACGCCGCCAACGCGGGTGCGGTAGCGCTCGAAGGCCACCGCGCCCGAGGCGTCGAGTTCGACAGCGATGGCGCCAACGTCGAGATCGAGTCAGACGATGGCGCTCGGCAGACCTGGCGCTGCCGCTATGTCGTCGATGCAACAGGCCGCGACACGCTGCTCGCGAACAAGTTCAAGTCGAAGCAGAAGCACCCGGATCACGCGAGTTCGGCGCTCTATGGCCACTTCCGCAATGCCCGCCGCCTCGAAGGCAAGCAGGAAGGCAACATCACGATTCTCTGGTTCGCGCACGGCTGGTTCTGGTTCATCCCGCTCGCGGACGGCACGACGAGCGTCGGCGCGGTCGCGTGGCCGCACTACATGAAGTCGCGCAAGAAGCCGGTGCTCGAGTTCTTCCGCGACACGATCGCGATGTGCCCCGAACTCGCGGACCGGTTGAAAGACGCCGAACTCGTCGACGACCTGGTCCACGCCACCGGCAACTACTCGTACACCGGCTCACACTGCACCGGCGAGCGCTACGCCATGCTCGGCGACGCCTTCGCCTTCATCGACCCAGTGTTCTCCTCGGGCGTCTACCTGGCGATGCAGAGCGCCTATGCCGCGCTGCCGCTGGTGGAGGCGTCGCTCGACAAGCACCCGTCGTCCTGCACGGTGGAGCGCGCGGCGTTCGAGCGCTTCATGCGCGCGGGGCCGAAGGAGTTCAGCTGGTTCATCTTCCGCGTCACCAACCCGACGATGCGCGAGTTCTTCATGGCGCCGGCCAACCCGCTGCGCATGCAGGAGGCGCTGCTGACGGTGCTGGCCGGCGACATCTACAGCAGCACGCGCTTTCGCGGCCCGCTGAATGCCTTCAAGAGCCTGTACTGGCTGGTCTCGCTGGCGCATCCGCTGCGCACGTGGAAGGCGTGGCGGCGGCGGCAGCACAACCTGCGCGATGTCGAGGTGGCCGCCGCGTGAGCCTGCAGTTCGAACGTCGGCCCCACAGCGCCGACCAGACCCGCACCGCGGGTGTCCTTCCGCTCGGTCAGCGCGACCTGCACCCGGGTGTCGCACAGGCCGGGCTGCCAGCCGTGCTGCATCCGGCCCGCGTGATCACCGAACGCTGGACCAGCGCCAGCCCGGTCCGCCACGGCCGCACCGGGCTGGTCTGCCACCAGGACGACGGCCAGTGGCTCTACGGCGAGGCCGTGGTGCCGATGCCGGCGACCGGCGTGGCGCTGCAGGCCCTGACGCACCAGCTCTACACCGACCTGTTCCGCACGCTGCGTGCACACGGCGGCCGGCACCTGCTGAAGGTCTGGAACTACCTGCCGCAGCTGAACACCACGCTGGACGGGCTGGAGGTCTACCGCCACTTCAACATCGGGCGCCAGCAGGCGTTTCTGGACGCGGGTGCGGCGGCCTTCGACGGCGCGCCGGCCGCCTGCGCGCTCGGCACGGACGGGGTACTGGTCTCGCTGGCCTTCCTCGCCGGACCGCAGGCGCCGCGCCCGGTCGAGAACCCGCGCCAGACCAGCGCCTACCACTACCCCGCCGACTACGGCCCGCGCAGCCCGACCTTCTCGCGCGCCGCGCTGGTCGCGCTGGTGCCGGGGCGGGAGACGCTGTTCGTCTCGGGCACGGCCAGCATCGTCGGCCATGCCTCGGTGCACCCGGGCGACGTCGTGCAGCAGACGCAGGAGACGCTGCGCAACCTGCGTGCCGTGCTCGACGCCGCCCACGCCGTGACCCCCGCCCGCTTCGCGCTGGAGCGGCTCGCGCACACCGTCTACGTCCGCCACGCCGCCGATCTGGACGCCGTGCGCGCGGTGTTCGAACAGGCCGTGGGCGCAGACTCGCCGGCCGCCCGCGGGGCGGTCTATCTGCAGGCGGATGTGTGCCGCAGCGAATTGCTGGTCGAGATCGAATGCCACGGAGAGTCCCCCCCATGAAGATGAAGTACACCGCGTTTGCCTGCGCCCTCACCGCGGCCCTGGCCGCCCTGCCCGTCCGGGCCGAACCGGAACCCGAGGGACCGCGCCGGCCGCTCTGGGAGCTGGGCATCGGCGCCGCCGCGGTGCAGCTGCCGGACTATGTCGGCGCCGACGTGTCGCACCGCTACCTGCTGCCGGTGCCCTTCATCGTCTACCGCGGCCAGTGGCTGCGCGCGGACCGCGAGGGCGCGCGCGCCGTGCTGATCGACGCCCCCGGCTGGGAGCTGACCCTGAGCGCCCATGCCTCGGCGCCGGTGCGCAGCCACGACAACCCGGCCCGGCTCGGCATGGCCAACCTGCCCGCGACCGTGGAACTCGGTCCGAAGCTCACCGCGCAGCTCTGGAACGCGGCGGACGGATCGGCCCGGCTGTACGCCAGCCTGCCGGTGCGGGCGGTCGTCGGTCTGACCCGCAGCACCCCCATGCTCGGCACCGTGGTGACTCCGACGCTGAATCTGGACCTGCCGCGCTGGTCGTCCGGCTGGAACCTGGGCCTGCAGGCCGGCCCGAAATGGGGCTCGCAGCGGCTGCACGCCCATTACTACGGCGTGACCGCGGCAGACGTGACCACCGACCGTCCCGCCTACACCGCCCGCAACGGCTACGCCGGCTGGCAAGCGCTGGCGGCGGTGTCGCAGCGCTTCGACCGCACGTGGATCGGCGCCTTCGTGCGCTACGAGCGGCTCGACGGGGCCACCTTCGCCGACAGCCCGCTGGTGCGCCAGCGCCAGGCGGTGTCGGCAGGCGTGGCGGTGGCCTGGTTGTTCGCCCACTCCGACGAGGAAGCCCGTTCGGATGACTGAGCAACGCCAACCCCCTCTGCCGCTGCGCCTGCTGCTGACGCCGTGGCTGCTGCTGGTGCTGTGCTGGCTCGGTGTGCTCTCGCTGGCCTGGAACCTGGTCGCGGTGGTGCTGCACCCACTGCTGCCGGAGGCGCGTGGCCGGACGGTCGGGCAATCGGGCGTGTCCTGGGTCTACCGGATCTTCTGGGCCAGCGCACGCCTGAGCGGCCTGCTGCGCATCGACAACACGGCGCTCGCCGCGCTGCGCGACGAACCGGGCGGCCTGATCATCGCGGCCAACCACCCGAGCCTGCTGGACGCGCTGATCATCATTGCCCGCGTGCCGCGCACGGTCTGCATCATGAAGGCCTCGCTGATGGACAACGTCTTCCTCGGCGCCGGCTCGCGACTGGCCCGCTACATCGCCAACAACTCGCCGCGGCACATGATCCGCGGCGCCGTCGAGCGGCTGAAGGCGGGCGACCACCTCGTGCTCTTCCCTGAGGGCACCCGCAGCCCTTCGCCGACCACGGTCCACCCGCTGATGCCCGGCATCACACTGATGGCCCAGCGCGCGGGCGTGCCGATCCAGACGGTGCTGATCGAGACCGACTCGCCCTACGCCGGCAAGGGCTGGCCGCTGTGGCGCCTGCCGCCGCTGCCGGTGGTCTTCCGCGTGCGGCTGGGCGAGCGCTTCGACCCCGACGCCGACCACGAAGCGCTGCGCCAGCGCCTGCAAGCCTATTTCTCGAAGGAACTCGCCCGGTGACCGTGACCACGCCTTCGTCTTTGCCTTTGCCCTCGCGCACCCACGCGGTGATCATCCCCAGCTACAACACCGGCGCCAAGGTGTATGAGACCGTGCGCGAGGCGCGCGCGCAGTGGGCGCCAGTCTGGGTCGTCGTCGATGGCAGCGACGACGGCACCGCCGACGGCCTGCGCGCGATGGCGGCGCAGGACGCGCAGCTGCACCTGATCGTGCTGCCCGAGAACCGCGGCAAGGGCGCGGCCGTGCTGACCGGCCTGCTCGCCGTGCGCGAGGCCGGCATCACCCACGCCCTGACCATGGACTCCGACGGCCAGCACCCCGCCGACCTGATCCCCGCCTTCATGCAGCGCTCGCAAGCGCAGCCGGACGCGATGGTGCTGGGTCGGCCGGTGTTCGACGCCTCGGCGCCGCTGCTGCGCGTGCGCGGGCGGCGCATCTCCAACGGCTGGACCGACCTGGAAACGCTGGGCGCGGGCATCGGCGACTCGCTCTACGGCTTCCGCGTCTACCCGGTGGCCGATCTGATCGCGGTGATGCGCCGACAGCCGTGGATGCGGCGCTTCGACTTCGACACCGAGGCGGTGGTGCGGCTGGCGTGGCGCGGCGTGGCGCCCCTCAACGTGGATGCGCCGGTGAAGTACCTGCGCCCGGAGGACGGCGGGGTCTCGCACTTCCGCTATGGGCGCGACAACGTGCTGCTGACCTGGATGCACAGCCGGCTGATGCTGGAATTCGTGCTGCGGCTGCCGTGGCTGGTGGCTCGCCGGCTGAGACGGCGTCCGCCGTTTCACCTGCTCGGACGTTGAGAACCGGTACCCCCCGCGGTTCCTCCGGGTCCAGAGCGTTCCAGATACCGAATTGCGGGAATCTTTCAGGTGCGCTGCTGGTCAGGTCGTTGCCCGGTGGGCACACTGGCAGTCCAT
Source organism: uncultured Sphaerotilus sp. (assembly GCF_963924895.1). NCBI lineage: Bacteria > Pseudomonadati > Pseudomonadota > Betaproteobacteria > Burkholderiales > Sphaerotilaceae > Sphaerotilus > uncultured Sphaerotilus sp. The sequence goes on along the minus strand of NZ_CAWURG010000012.1, from coordinate 135,112 downwards.
CCACCCACGAGGTCCGAATGCGAATGAGCCGAGACACTGCCGATACCTCCCGCCGACGCGTTCTGGCCGCCGCCGCGCTTGTCCCGCTGCTGCCAGCGCTGGGGGCGCTGGGCGGCTGCGCATCGGCCCCGCTGTCGCCGATCGACGCGAAGGAAACCACCGATCCGGCCGCGCTGGCCCTGTTCAACGAGTGCGCCGCCGCCCACGGCCTGCCCGCCTGGCGCCGCGTGAAGGACCTCAACGTGAGCTACAGCGGCGAGTGGCGCCCGCTGATCGGCCGCATCCAGCCCGAACTCACCGACACCCGCTTCCGACGCAGTTCGCAGGAGCGGCTGCTGACCGCCGAGGGCCTGATCGCCCAGACCCACATTGGTCCGGGCGGCCACAAGCAGGTCGTGCGCCGCATGGGCCAGGGCACCGGCACCGGCGAGGTGCAGGTCTGGTACAACGGCCGCCCGACCACCGACGAGCCACTGCGCCAGGCCTCGGCGCTGGTGGCCGATGGCTACCGGCTCTTCCTGCTCGGCCCGCTGGCGCTGGTCGACCATCCGCTGGTGATGAAGCTGGCCGGGCTGGAGCAGGTCGGCGACTACGCCTGCGAGCGGCTGATGGTGCGGCTGGTGCCGGGGCTGGGTTTCTCGCCGGTGGAGCAGATCGTGCTGTGCATCGACCGGCGCACCCGGCTCGTGCGGCGCGTGCGCTTCACGCTGGAAGGGCTGGCGTCAACGCGCGGCGCGGTGGCCGAGGTCGATCTGTCGGACTTCCAGAACTTCCAGGGCATCGAGTGGCCGACGCGCTTCCAGGAGCGCCTGCGCAAGCCCATTCCGCACCTGCCGGTGCACGACTGGCAGCTCACCGGCCTCGACCTCAACCGCGGCTGGAGCGCCGCGGACATCACCGGCTCGCAGTTGGCAGGGGTGGCGAAGACGGCGGCGAAGGCATTGCCGGGGAGCAATCCGGTCCTGAGCTGAGCACCCGGTCGCCGCGCAGGGCCGGCAGCCAGCGGCGCAGCATCGGCGTGGTGACGATGGTGGAGAACACCGCCATCAGCACCAGCATCGTGAACACCTCGCGGCCGATCACGCCCAGGTCATGCCCGACGTTGATGATGATCAGCTCCATCAGCGCCCGCGTGTTCATCAGGATGCCGACCAGCTTCGCCGCTTGAGGCGATAGCCCGGCGACGCGGGCCGCCAGCGCGCAGCCGCCGAACTTGCCCAGCGTCGCCAGCGCGATCAGCAGGCCACACCAGCCCCAGGCCGCCCCGCTGGACAGCGCACCGATGTCGGTGCGCAGCCCCGTGTAGGTGAAGAAGATCGGCAGGAAGAACACCTGCACGAAGCTGCCGACCTTGAGCTGCCAGGCCTCGGCGAAGTCGCGCTGGCGGTGCAGCAGCACGCCGGCCATGAAGCCGCCGAAGATGGCGAAGATGCCAAGCTGGTAGGTGCACATGCCCATGGCGAACACCACGGCGATGACGACACCCATCAGCGTCGGGCCGAGCACGCCCCCGTCCGCGGCCATGCGGGCACGGGCGAAGCGCTCCAGCGGCGGGCGGATCACGAGCCAGGACAGCGCGCCGAACCCGAGTACCAGCGCCACCTCCCGCGCAAACGCACCGGCCGAAAACGCCGCCGTGCTCAGCGCCGTCACCAGCGCCAGCAGCAGCCAGCCCACCACGTCGTTGATCGCGGCGGCGCTGATGGTGATGACGCCCAGCGGCGTGCGGGTCAGGTCGAACTCGATCAGGATGCGGCCGAGGATGGGCAGCGCGGTGATCGAGAACGCCGTGCCGACAAACAGCGCAAACGCCAGCCGCGGCGCCCCCGCCACCTGGTACACCTCGGGCAAGCCCCAGGCGAAGGCGAAGCCCAGCCCGAACGGCGCCACCAGCCCCGCCAGCGCCACCCACCACACCGCGCGCCTGTTGCGCCGCTCCGAGAGGTGGCCGAAGTCGAACTCCAGGCCGATCTGGAACATCAGCAGCAAGAGGCCGATCTGCGACAGGATGGTCAGCGTCTGCGGCGGGCTGGAGCGGAAGACCAGCGCGAACAGGCCGGGCGCCAGCGCACCGAACAGCGAGGGCCCGAGCAGCAGCCCGGTGACGATCTCGCCCACCGCCGCCGACTGCCCCAGCCGCCGCGCCACCACCCCGCCCAGCCGCCCGGCCAGCACGATGACGACCAGCTGCATCAGCACCGAGAACAGCAGCGCCTCGCTCGCGTGGACACCCGCCGCGCGCGCCGCCGCCGATGCCGCTAGGGCGACCGATTCAACCGTCATCCGACCATCCCGCCATTGACCGAGATCACCTGCCCGCTGATGTAGCCGGCGTCTGGCCCGGCGAGGAAGGCGACCAGCGCGGCCACTTCGTCCGGCGTGCCGGCGCGCTTGGCGGGCACGAGCTGGGCGATGGCCTGGGCGTCGAAGGCGGCATCCGCCATCGCCGAGGCGATGATGCCGGGCGCCACCACATTGACCGTGATGCCGCGGCTGGCCAGCTCCATCGACAGCGCCTTGCTCGCCGAGTGCAGCGCGCCCTTGGCGGCGGCGTAGTTGACCTGCCCGCGGTTGCCGGCCACGGCGGCGACCGAGCTGATGCTGATGATGCGGCCCCAGCGGGTGCGGATCATCGGCAGCGTCAGCGGCTGGGTGACGTGGAAGAAGCCGTTCAGCGAGACGTCGATCACCCGGTGCCACTGCGCAGCGCGCATCCCCGGGAACACAGCGTCGTCGTGGATGCCGGCGTTGTTGACCAGCACCTGGACGGGACCGGCCTCCAGCACCGCGGTCAGCGCGGCGAGGCTGCCTTCGGCGTCGGTGACATCGAAGGCCACCGCCTCGGCCGAGCCACCCTCGGCACGGATCTGCGCGGCGACCGCCTCGGCCTCGGCCAGGCGGGTGTTGGCGTGGGCGATGACGTGCAGGCCGTCGCGGGCCAGACGCAGCGCGATGGCGCGGCCAAGGTCGCCGCTGGCGCCGGTGACGAGGGCTCGTTTCATGTCGGAATCTCGGGTTCGAGCACCACGGTCAGCCGGCCGTCGGCCACCGGCTGGCCACCGTGCGTGAGGGTGAAGGCGTAGAGCCACTGGCGCGCGTCGCCGGCCTGGCGCTCGGCGGTGATGGTGAGCGGGCCGGGCAGATCGTCGAGCCGCCAGCGGTGGAACTGCACCGACCGGGCGCTGGCGAGCATCCCGCCCCGCACGCCCGCGCCAGCGGCAGACCCGGACGCCGCTGCGATCAGCCCGCCGTGCAGCGCGGCAGCCTGCGCGGCGTATTCGATCGCGGCGGGCGCGAGCAGGCCACCCGCGCTGCGCAGCGGGTGGTCGGGCGCGGTGTGGCCGGTGGCGGTGCAGCGGATCGTCGTGGCGTCCCAGGCCTGCAGCGTGTCGAGCAGCGCCATGCGACCGGCGTGGGGGACGAGCGCGCGGATGCCGGCCGCGTCCAGCAGCGGCGCCGTGGCCGCACTCATGCCGGCACCACCTCGATCACCAGCACCAGCGGCGCTGCGGCGGCGATCACGACCGTGGCCGCCACGCCCCGGGCGAGTGCTTCCAGCAGCGGCAGCGCGCGCGCGGCGGGGATCTGCTGGCGCAGCGCCTCCAGCGCGGCGTCGCGGCAGGGCGTTTCGGGCGGTGCCTGCTCGGCCGGGCAGAGTGTCACGCACAAGGTCATCGCGTTCGCGGCGTCCGGGGTCTCGCCGGTCGGCACGGGCGCTAGCACCAGCGCCACACCCAGCGTATCGGGCAGGTGGCGCACCGTGTGCAGCGGCTCGGGGTAAGGCGTGTCGCTGGCGACCAGCAGCAGCGGCGTGCGTGCCGCGTGCACCTGCGCCAGCGCGGCGATCAGGCCGGCGCTGAAGCTGGCGTCGAAAGCGCACAGGCTGGTCGACGCGGCGCGGCTGCCCACGGCGATGTGCCAGTAGCCCGCGGGGGCGTTGTGGACCGAGTTGGTGAAGCGGGTCGGCGAGACCAGGCGGTCGGCGGGGTTCGGGTTGCCGAGCGTCTCGCACAGCGTGTGGCAGTTGTTGCCGTCGCCGCTGGACGAGGTGAAGACGCTGCCGAGCGTCTGCGGATCGGCGCCAGCGTCGGTGCAGGCGGCGTCGGCGACCGCCATGGCGATCTTGATCGCGGTGCCGGCACGGCGGCGCTCGGCCGCTGGCAGGCGCGGCGACGCCGGCACCACCGCAGGCGCCGGCCCATACGCCGCATCGCCCCGCAGCACCGCCTGCGCCGCCGCCCACGACACCAGCCCCGGCCCGGTCAGACCGACCCCGCGCACCACGACAGAAAGGGGCCGCACCGCCATCACGCCGCCCCCAGCACGAGGCTTGCGTTCGAGCCGCCGAAGCCGAACGAGTTGCTCAGCACCCGCTGCAGCGGCGCCAGCCGGTTCTCGGTCAGATAGGCCACCTGCAGCGCCGGGTCGCGCTCGCGCAGGTTCAGCCCGCCCGGCATCCGCCCGTCGCGCAGCGCCAGCAGCGAGAGCACCGCCTCGACACCGCCCGCCGCGCCCAGCGTGTGGCCGGTGGCGCCCTTGGTGGAACTGCAGGGCACGCCCGTGCCGAACACCGTGCGCACCGCGCGGTCCTCGGCGGCGTCGTTGTTGGGTGTGGCGGTGCCGTGCAGGTTGATGTAGTCGATCTGCGCGGGCGCGAGGCCGGCTTCGGCCAGCGCCTGGCGCATCGCGGCGATGGCACCGAGGCCTTCGGGGTGGGGTGAACTCATGTGGTGACCGTCGTTGCTCTCGCCGACGCCGAGCAGGTGGCCGGCCGGCGTCTGGCCCGGCACTGGCGCGCGCTCCAGCAGCGCGAACGCCGCCGCCTCGCCGAGCGAGAGGCCGCTGCGCCCGGCGTCCCAGGGGCGGCAGATCTCGGGTGAAAACAGTTCGAGGGACTGGAAGCCGTACAGCGTCGTCAGGCACAGGCTGTCCACGCCGCCGACGATGGCGGCATCGGCCCAGCCGGCGTCGATCAGCCGCGCCGCGTCGCCGAAGACCTTGGCGCTGGACGAACACGCCGTGGAGACCACCCAGCTCGGCCCGGTGATCCTCAGCGCGGTGCGCACGAAGTCGGCGATCGAGAAGGTGTTGTGGGTCTGTGCGTAGTGGAATCCGGGCTGCAGCGCGCCGTCCGCAGTGCGGTGGCGGTAGGCGAGTTCGGTCTCGAGGATGCCGGAGGTGCTGGTGCCGAGCAGCACGGCCACGCGGTGCGCCCCCCAGCGGGCGCGGGCGGCGGCCACGGCCGGGATAAAACCGTCCTGCTGCAGGCCGCGCCACGCCAGGCGGTTGTTGCGGCAGTCGAAGGCGGACAGGCCGGCGGGCAGGGCCACGGCGTCCAGCCCGTCGACGGCGCCGATCCAGCCGGGCAGCGTCACATCGTCGAACACGCAGGGTTGCAGGCCGGAGCGGCCGGCGGCCACCGCCTCGGTGTGCGCGGCGCAACCGGCGCCGAGCGCGGTGGTCAAGGTGGCGTGGGTGATCGGCAACGGGGTCATGCGGCAGTTCCTTGGCTGCGTTGCGCCACCAGCAGCACGTTGGCAAACGGCGTGCCCTGGCTCATGGGCCGCGCCTCGACGTCGAAGCCCAGCGTCTGCAGCTGCGCGATCCAGGCGGACAGCGGCCGGCCATGCGTCGGCGGCGCGACGTGGCCGCGCACGCTGGTCACCAGCTTGTCCACCCACTGGCTGATCGCGAAGCCGCGGCGCGCGCCGGCATCGCCCACGCGCAGCAGCAGCCGCCCGCCCGGCACCAGCGCATCGCGCACCCGGGCCAGCACCCGGTCCTGCGCCGGTACATCGACGTAGTGCAGCACGTCGAGGATCACCACCACGTCCGACACGGGCAAGTCCGCCGCGCACATGTCGCCGCAGACGAAGGTGGCCGTGTCGGCGCCGGCCAGCGCCGTGCGGGCCCGCGCCACATCACGCGCCATCAGCTCGATGCCGGTGAAACGGACGACACCGGCACCACGCGCCAGCAGCAGGCTGGCGAGCAGCCCCTGGCCGCAGCCGATGTCCAGCACCCGCGCGTCCGGCGGCAGCAGACCGGCCACGAGCAGGTGGCGGAAGACGGGGTCCATGCCGAGCTTGCCGCGGGCGAAATGCCAGGCAAAGCGGCCGGCGCGGCGGTAAGGGGCGCTGGCGCGGTCCAGCAGCGCCCGCCAGACGCCATCGTCGGCGGGGTCGCCCGCCAGCGTCACCGCATTCGGTGCAGAGTGGTGCATCGTGTTCATGGGGTTGTGCGCAGCCCTTCGGAGACGGTCACGGGCTGCAGCCCGGCGTCCCGGAACGCCGTCAGCAGCGCCGGCAGCACGGCCAGGATCACCGGCTGGCCATCGGGCAGGCGGGCGGCGTGGCCGTCGTGCAGCAGCAGGATGTCACCCGCTGCCAGCCCGCGCGTCAGGCGGTCGAGCACCTGCTGCGGATCGGCAGTGCGGGTGTCGAAGGCGCGGCGGGTCCAGCTCGTCAGCGTCAGGCCGCGCCGGTGCAGCACGGGCGCGAGGAAGGGATTGCGCAGCCCGGCCGGGGCGCGGAACAGCGTCGGCGCCTCGCCGGTCAGCGTGGTGAAGGTGGCCTGCGCAGCGTCGATCTCGCGGGCAAAGCCGCGGGGGCCGAGCAGCGAGAAGGTGTGGCGGTGGTGCTGGCTGTGGTTCTGCACGCTGTGGCCGCGGCGGCGGATCTCGTGCAGCAGCGCGGGGTGGGCTGCGGCGCGGTCGGCGATGCAGAAGAAGGTGGCCTTGGCGCCGGCGGCGTCGAGCTGGTCGAGCACGGCGGGGGTGACCTCGGGATCGGGGCCGTCGTCGATGGTCAGCGCCACCTCGCGCCGCGCGACCGCGGCGGGCGGCAGGCGCAGCAGGTTGGCGCCCAGCGCGGTAGAGCGTGGCCAGAGGCCACAGGCGGTGAGCACCAGGTGGTTCAGCGCCAGGGCCGCCAGCGCCCAGGGCCAGCGGGCGGGCGCGGTCAGCAGGAACAGGACGGCACCCAGGTGGAGGGCCGCGCTGGCTTGCAGCAGCGGCGGCAGCGGCCAGGGCGTCGGGGGCATCGAGGGAGATCGAAGCGGCGGCGACTTGACGGGCATGGAAAGGGACTACTCAATGGAGCCGCGCAGGGGTCTGCGGGCGGTCGATTCTCCCATGCCGTCCCAGCGCGGGCATGAATGCGGCCGACAGGGCCAGCGCCAGCAGCGCCCCCGGCGCCACCGCCTGCCCGACGGCGGCCAGCGCCGGCACCGAGGCCGTGGCCAGCAGCCCGAACGACACCACGGTGGTCACATTGGCCATCAGCAGCGAGGCGAGCGTGTCGGCATCGGGGCCGGGGCTGGAGCCGCCGGCCGTGCCCAGCTCTGCCACCGCCTGCAGGTGGTCGAAGAACAGCGCGTAGTTCGACCCCACCGCCGCCACCAGCAGCAGCCCCACGAGGTGCAGGATGCCCAGCGCCTGGCCCGACAGCGTCAGCCCCGCCAGCACCAGCACCACGCTCGCCACCAGTGGCAGCAGCACCCGCCCGAGCCGCCGCGCCGAGCGCAGGTGCCAGGCCAGCAGCGCGACCACGGCCAGCGCGCCGAGGCCCGCCTGCCAGCGCGCCTGCTGCAGGTAGTGGGCGTAGAGCGCGTCCAGTTCGGTGCCGATCTGCACGACGCGGGTGTCCGGCAGGTCGTGCAGGGCGGTGCGCAGCCGGGCCGTGTCCACCCCCGACGCACCGGCCGGCGCCTGCAGGTTCATCAGCACGGTCCACGGCCGCCCTGCCCGGGCCGGCGTGAGCTGCGCCTGCACGGCGCTGGCCAGCACCGGGGCGGCCGACTTCAGTCCGGCCAGCGTGACCGGGGCGAGCGGGCGCTGGGCCTGCACCTCGTCGATGAAGGGCGCCAGCTTCTGCGCTGGCAGCGGGCCGCCCTCGGTCGCCTGCGCCAGCCGCTCGCGCAGGAGGGCCGCCTCGGGCAGTGCAGCGCGGCGGGCGAGCTGGGTCGCCGGACTCGGCAACAGGCGCGCGGGCGAGTCGTAGCCGAGCAAGGCGCCCTGCTCCACCAGCGTGTCGAGCCGGGCACCGGCCTGCTCGGCGCGCTGCAGCGCGGTGGCCTCGTCCGGCGCCTCGATGGCGACCAGCGTGCCGGCCTCGGACGCACCGAGGTCGGCGCGCAGCGAGGCGTCCAGCGCCAGCGCGTCGGCCGACACCGGGCTCAGCGCCGCGAGCGTGCCGCGCCACGGCGACGGCAGCACCACCAGCAAGCCGGCGGCGACCAGCGTCACCGACAGCAGCGGCCGGCGCCAGACCGGCAGGACCGCGCACAGCCGCGCCGTCACCCGACCGAGCGCCACGCGCAGGCCCTGCCCGGGACTGCCCTGCGGCGCGAGCACGGGCAGCAGGTAGCGCGTCGTCAGCGCGGCAGCCACCAGCCCGCTCATCGAGAACACGCCCAGCTGCGCCAACCCCGCGAAGCCCGAAAACGCCAGCGCCGCGAACCCCGCCAGCGAGGTCCACAGCCCGAGCCGCACCGTCGGCCAGCTGCTGCGTTGCCACTGCGCGTGGCCGCCCGCGCGGGCCTGCACGAGGTAATAGACCGCGTAATCGACCGCCTCGCCGATCAGCGTGGTGCCGAAGCCGAGCGTCATGCCGTGGACCTGCCCGAAGCCCAGGTCCACCGCGACGATGCCCGCCAGCACGCCGCTGGCCACCGGCAGCAGCGCGATGCCCAGCGCCCGCAGCGAGCCGAAGGCCACCAGCAGCAAGGCGACCATCGCCACCGTGCCGGCGGTGGCCAGCCGCTCGACCTCGCTCTGGATGCGCGCCCGCGACTCGACGCCGAACACGCCCGGCCCGCTCATTTCCAGCGTCAGACCCGGCGCCGCGGCCGCCAGCGCCGCGAAGCGCGTGCGCACCAGCGCCTGCGCCTGCGCCTGCCCGTCCAGATCGCCGCCGTCGGCGCGCACCGTCGCCAGCAGCAGCGCCCGCGGCTGCTCGCGCGACACCCACACGCCGCCGTCGCTGCGCGGCGCGTTGGCCGGCAACATCGCCTCGGCCATGCGCGCCGTCTCGCCGGTCGGGTCGCGCCAGAGCAGCGGCTTGAGCGGCACGCCCGCCGGTGTGCCGAGCAGCGAGACGGTGTCGGCGATGCCTTCGCGCAGGCCGTCCACCGTGAACCGTTCGGCGCTGACCGCCGGGCTGAGCAGGTAGCGGTGGCGGAAGAGGAACTCGCCGGTGGTGGCGTCCGCGGCGTGGTCGCCGTTGTGGACCGCCTCGAACAGGCCGCTGCCGCGCAGCGCCTCGGCCAGCCGCAGCGAGGCGTCCGTCCGCTGCGCCGGTTCGCCGCCGCGCAGGCCGATCATCAGCACGCGCGCGGTCGCACCGTTCTGCAGCTGCGCCATCAGCACCCGCTGCGCGCCGGTCGGCGCCGCGGGCAGGAAGGCGGACAGGTCGGCCACGTAGGTCGCCCGCACGCAGCCCCACACCGCCAGCGCCATCAGCGCCAGCCAGACCCACAGCACCCGGGCGCGCATGCCGCGTACGCCGCTCAGGCCGCTCACGGGCTGCGCTCGGTGGTCACCGGCTCGATCTGCATCACCGAGCGGTCGCCGTCGGTCATCGTGATCTGCACCTCGCGCAGCTGGCCCTGCCGGCCGCTGACGCGCACCTGCGCCACCTGCCCGCGCAGCCGGGCATCGCGCGGCACGAGGTCCAGGCTCCAGCGCTCGGCGCCGCCGAGCAGCTGGGTGGTGAAGTAGCGCTCCAGCGTCTCGCGGTTGCCGGTGAGCGTGCCGCGGATCGCCTCGACGATGACGACCGCCTCGGGCACCGAATCGAGCGTGGTCGAGCGGCTGCGGCTGCCCTGGCTCACCGTGAGCTGGTTGCCGACGACGGCCATGCGGTCGCGGCGCGGCTTCAGGGTCTCGCGGGTGAAACTGTCGGGGGCGGCGAAGCTGAGGCGGCCGCTCGATTCGAGTGTCTGGTCGAGCTGGAAGACGGTGCGCTTCTCGGTGAAGGTGGCTTCGCCGGACTTCACCTGGGCGAGATGGGCCATCAGCGCGTCAAGGTCGAACGCCGCCGCCCGGCTCGGCGACAGGGGCAGCAGCAGGCCCAGCACCAGCGCGCACAGCATCGCCCCCATCGCTCGCCGCACCTGCAGCCCAGAAATCGAAGAAGTTGAACCAGTTGTAAGGCGTCTCACGGCACAGATCCTCCAGTAGGCGCACATAGCGCGACATTGCGTCGTGGATCGACGCGTCCAGCGCCTCCCGCGCGCCCGGACCGCGCGGCGGGCGCTGCGTGAAATCGGCCAGCGGCGTGAAGCGCAGCTCGTAGCGGCGCCCGCCATGGTAGAGCCCGGTCATGAACACTACCGGCCGCCGCAGCAGCGCCGCCAGCCGGAACGGCCCGTCCGAGAAGGTCGCCGACTGGCCGAGGAAGTCGAAGCGCTGCGTGCGCGCCCGCTGCGCCGCGCCGGCACCGGGCGGTGCGTTGAGCGTGCGGTCGGCCAGCAGACCGGCCACGCCACCGCCGTCGAGCCACTCGCTCAGCGCCATCATCGCTTCGAGCCGGCCGAGGCCGATCACGTGCAGGTCGGCGTCCGGCGCGATGGCCTGCAGCGCGGCGTTGATCTGCCGGGCGTTGTCCTCGTACATCACCATCGCCACGCGCAGCCCGCGCCGCGCCTGCCCGAGCGAGCGCAGCGCCTCGAAGCTGCCCAGGTGCGCGCCCACCAGCAGCACGCCACGGCCTTCGAGCAGCACCCCGTCCAGGTGGTCCACCCCCGTGGCCTGGATCTCGAACTGGTCGAACTGCCCGCGCAGCAGGTAGACCCGGTCCAGCACGGTCGCGGCGAAGTGGTGGACGTGGCGGTAGCGCTCGGTCCAGCGCGGCGCGCGGCCCAGCACCCGCGCCAGATAAGCCGACGAGGCTTGCGTCGCCGGGCCGCCGGAGCACAGGAAATACAGCGTGATCGGGTGCAGCACGAGCCGCGACACGCGCCGCCCGAGCGTGGTGGCGATCCAGCGCATCATGCGCAGCGCCAGCAGGTTGCTGCGCTCGCGCTGGTGGGCCCAATCGGCGCGGTCCGTCATAGGGCGGCGGGACCAGCGTCGAACTGGCCCGTCGCGGCGAGCACCCCAGCCGCATCGTCGCCCGGACCATGCCGGCGCACCTCGAAACGCAGCCGGCTGCCGGCGCCCGGCGGCGTCCAGCAGACGGCCAGATCGGCGCCCGGCAGCACAGGTGCCACGAACTTGACCGCACTCAGCCGCGGCGCCTCGCCCAGCCAGGCCGCGGCCTCGGGATCGGCCCGCAGCGCCTCGACCACCTGCGCCAGCAGCACGACACCCGGCAGCAGCGGCCGGCCGGGGAAATGTCCGTCGAAGGCGGGATGGTCGCGCGGCACGGCCACCGGCACGCAGCGCAGCTCAGCCACCGGCGCGCCCCTGCCCATGCCCCTGCCCCTGCGCGGCCAGCAGCGACTCGGCCAGCACCGACAGCCGCGCCGCGGGCAGCTTGCCGGTCGCATCCCGCGGCAGCGATTCCACGCGCAGCACGCGCCGCGGCAGAAACGCCGCATCCACCCGCTGCCGCAGCGCCGCCAGCAGCGCATCACGTGTCACCTCGGGTGCCACGACCAGCACGACCAGCCGCACGATGTCCTCGCCGCCCGTGTCCGGCGGCAGCCAGAAGACGCCGTCCTGCACCCCGGCAATGCTGTTGAGGTGGTAGTTCAGGTGCGCCAGCGAGCTGCGCTTGCCGGCGACGTTGATCAGGTCGTTCGAGCGGCCGAGCAGCCGGAAGCGCGTCGGCGACAGCACCTCCAGCACGTCCGCCAGCGGCGTCGGCACCGGCACATGGCCGCCGCGCACCACCACCTGCTCGCCATCGCCGGAGAGCGTCAGGCCGTCGAAGGTACGCCACTCGGGGCCGTCGGTGGTGCGGCGCGTGGCGACCTGCCCGGCCTCGGTGCAGCCGTAGATCTCCACCAGCGGCCCGCCCAGCGCGGCCTCGGCGCGTGCGGCCAGTTGCGGCGACAGCGGCGCGGTGGCGCACAGCGTCAGGTCGACCGGCGGCAGCGCCAGCCCTGACTCGACCAGCGTCTTCAGATGGAACGGCGTCGTCACCAACACCCGCGGCCGTGGCACGCTGGCCAGCACCTGCACGATGTCGCCGGGAAAGAACGGCCGCTCCGCCGCAAACGCCGCTCCGCCGAGCAGCGCCAGCAGCACGGTCGATTCGAAGCCGTACATGTGGTGCGCCGGCACCGTGCCGACGAGGGTCACGCCCTGCAGATCCGTCCGCCCCAGCGCCTCGGCCAGCCGCGCCGCCTCGGCGCGGAGGTTGACGTTCAGCAGATCCCAGCGCTTGCCATGCGGCATCGGCGCGCCGGTCGAACCGGAGGTCAGCACCTGCGCCGCCTCGTGGTCCCCGGCGATCCGCGGCATGTCCGTGTCATTCCCGCGCAAGCGGGAACCCACGCCCGCCACCAACCCCTCCGCCCCCACCGACTCCACCAAAGACACCACCGGCAAGTCCACCCCCGGCGCCTCGTCATCGGCCAGCACATACGCCCCCGGAAACAGCCCGCGCAGCCGCTCGACCATGTCCGGCGTGTGGTTCGGCGGCATCAGCCCCGCCTGCCCGCGCACCAGCGCCGCGCCCAGCGCCAGCGCGAAGCGGTAGCGGTCGCCAGTCATGGCCAGCACCGGGCCACCCTCGGGCAGCGTCGCGGCCAGTGCGGCCACATCCTGCAGATACTGTCCGCGCGACAGCGGCTGCCCGCCGCGCCAGGCCAGCGGCGTGTCGAGGCCTGGCCCGTCGGCCAGCAGTGGCAAGGAGTCGTTCATGCCCGTGAACCCCGATCCGTCCGGTGGTCGCGAAAGGCGCGCATCGCGGCGCTGAAGTCGACCCGCTCGAACTCCGGGTGCAACCGGTAGCGCAGCACGTATTCGCCGACGAACATCGCGAGCGAGGCCACTGGCGTGATGGCGTTGACCAGCAGCGACCACGCGTGCAGTTGCCCGCTGGCGTACAGCCCCAGCGACACCACGGCCATCGTGAGGAAGTAGAGCACCCAGGCCAGCGTGACCTGCCGCGTGTAATGCGCCATGGCGGGGGTCAGGTCGCCGTGCACACGCTGCGCCAGCTGGGAGATCAGCGGCTGGTGGCCGCGGCGCAGCGTGGCGCCGAACCAGAGGGCCAGCGCGGCGTGGACCCCTGCGTGCTGCGCGAGGAACAGGCCCTGCACCAGCGGCGCGAACGTGGACTGTGCCGCCCACGTGAGGAGCCAGTGCGAGCCCAGCGCCACGCCGATGGCCGCCAGGACCAGCAGCAGGAGTCGCCCGCGCGCCGACATGCGCGGCTCAGACCGTGCGGTGCGCGGCGATGTGGTCGGCCAGGCTCGCCAGCGACGAGAAGATGCGTACGTTCTGCTCGTCGTCGGAGCGGAGCTGGAAGCCATAGCGCTTGGAGACGACCAGCGCCACTTCGAGGATGTCGATCGAATCGAGGCCGAGACCTTCGCCGTAAAGGGGGGCCTGGGGGTCGATGTCTGCCGCGGGGGTGTCGAGATTGAGCGCATCGACCAGCAGTGCGGCAACTTCCTGAAGCAATGGTGTGTCGGCAGTGGTCATGTCAGCCTGTCCTGAGGGGAAGCGCAGCGGTCAGAGGAAACCCGCATTTTACCAAACGCTTCAGACTCGATCGGGCGGCACGGCGTGGCCCGCATTACCATCGGCCAGATTTCATTGCAAATACAGGGCTACTCCACCATGGCGCAACCGTCCACTTCGTCACACGAGGAGCCTTCCTCGCTCGTGCACCTGCCCCATGCCCCGCTGCCGGCCTACTACCGCAGCGGCGATGCCGGGGCCCGCGAGCAGTTCCTGCGCGCCACCTTCGACGACACCGCCGTCGACTACAACCGGCTGGAGAAGATCCTCGGCCTGGGCACCGGCTCGTGGTACCGCCACCAGGCGCTGCGCCGGGCCGGGCTGGCCAAGGGGATGCAGGTGGTCGATGTCGGCATGGGCACCGGCCTGGTGTCGCGCGAGATCCTGAAGATCACCGGCGAGCCGTCGCGGCTGATCGGCGTCGATCCCAGCCCGGGGATGATGAAGGAAGCGAAGTTCGACACGCCGGTCGAGTGCCGCGTCGGCCGCGCCGAGTCGATTCCCGTGCCGGACGCCAGCGCCGACTTCGTCGTGATGGGCTACGCGCTGCGCCACATCGCCGATTTCGCGGCGGCCGCGGCCGAGTTCCGCCGCGTGCTGAAACCCGGTGGCCGGCTGCTGATCCTGGAGATCACCCGCGCCGAGAGCCGCTGGGGCAACGCGCTGCTGAAGGCCTACATGCGGGGCGCCGTGCCGCTCATGGCAAAGCTGGTGTCGAAGGCGGAAGGCACGCCGATGCTCTGGCGCTACTACTGGGACACGATCGAAGCCTGTGTGCCGCCCGCCGAGGTGGTGCACACGCTCGCCGCGCACGGCCTGCTCGACGTGGACCGCCACGTCGAGCTGGGCATCTTCTCGGAGTACCGGGCGCGCGGCTGAGCCGCCACGCTCACAGCGGCTTGACGCGCTTCCAGCTGAAGGGACCGAAGGCCACCACCGGGTCGGACGTGCCGCCTCCGCAGGCCGCGAGCGTGGAGGTGAACAGCAGGGTGGCAAACGGCAAGGAAGCGAGGCGCATCGGAGGAATCCTGGTGTTGTGCCCCGGAGTCTCCGATTCGACTGTGACAATTTGACGGGCGCTCTGATGGGCGCTCGGATGGGCGCTCAGATGCGGCCGATGCCCACGTGGGCCCACATCGGAAACGCCACCCCCCCGGCATCCCGGTAGCGGGCGACCATCGGCTCGACGTCAAGCCGGACCGCGTCCAGCAGCGCCGCACGCGCGGGCGCGGTCAGCTGCGCAAACGCCGGCACCGCGGCCGCCGAACTCGCCACCGCCAGCGGCACGAAGCGCTCGGCATCCGGAAACCGCACGGTGGTGGACACCGGCAGCACCTCCGCGGACGGGAAGCCCGAGGCCACCAGCAACGTCCGCAGCGCCTCGCTCTCCGGCAAGTCGAACGGCGTCATGACCGCGTCGATCGGCAGTTCGAGGTGGTGCGCCACCGCGGTCATGAGCACCTCGAAGACCGGGTGCAGCGCCAGCGCCTGCAGGACCATCACCTGCACCCGACCGCCGGTCGCCAGCACGCGGCGTATCTCGCGCAGGGCGCCCACGCGGTCGGGAAAGAACTGCAGGCCGTGCTGGCAGAGGACGGTGTCAAAGCTGCGGTCCGCGAAGGGCAGCGCCATCGCATTGCCCTCCCGCCAGTCGATCGCGGCACCGGCCGGCGCCGGCAGCGAACGCCCCACGGCCAGCATGGCGGGGTTCATGTCCAGGGCGACCACCTGGCCGCCCTCCCCGACCAGCGGCGCCGCCTCGCGCGCCACGATGCCCGTGCCGCAGGCCACGTCGAGCACCCGCGCCCCCGGCTGGATCGCGGCATGGCGCAGCAGCAGCGCGGACCAGGGCCGGAACATCGCGGGCACGAAGTGGCGCTCGTACATCTCGGCCGGGCTCAGCGGCAAGGGCTGGTTCATGGCGTGCTCCTGTTCCGCGGGACAGCGCGGATGCACCCCCATCATGCGGCAACGCAGGGCAGCACGGCGACCATCTCCTCACTGTCGTCAATGCCACGTTCGACGAAACCGAAGCTGGCGTAGAAGCGCTGCGCCGCGGTGTTGTCGGGCATGCTTGCGCACGAACTGCAGCGAGGCGTCGCGGATCTCCAGCTCGGTGGCGGCCATGCAGCCTCGGGCGGGAGGGTTTGCCGCCTCGTCGCAGGACGCGGGCCCGCGCATGATGCGCTGGCGGGACGCGGTCTGCATGGATGGCAGGACAGTCCCCCGACACCCCCAACCAGGAGCAAACCCATGATCAAGGTCAGCGTGATGTACCCCAACCAGGCCGGCGCCCGGTTCAACCACGACTACTACCGCGACCAGCACATGCCGCTCGTGAAGGCGCGCATGGGCGACAGCTGCCGCTACTACACCATCGACAAGGGACTGGCCGGCGGGATGCCGGGAACACCGGCCACCTACATCGGGATGTGCCACATCTTCTGCGACTCCGTGGAGACCTTCCAGGCCGGCTTCGGCCCCCACGCCAAGGAGATCATGGACGACATCCCCAACTACACCGACCTGGCGCCCGTGCTCCAGATCAGCGAGGTCGTCGTCGGGCATCCCTGAACGGCAGACGCCGGGCGGGGAACGCTGGCCATCCGGCTGTTCAGGGTAAGCGGGGCTCGGTCGCCGGACCGCAGGGGGGGTCTGCCGGGGTCGGTCAGCGACCTCTTGTCTAATACGGTCTCGAATGGCCACCACAGTCTGCAATGCTCGTCGACGGTAAACCCTTGTCCCATAAAGAAAAAATCGGCTCCGACAAGGAATCGGCCGGCCACACGCCGATGATGGCCCAGTTCCTGAAAAATCAATGCCAACAACGGCCCAGATCGTTGTTACATGTTTTGATACACCACAGCCACAGATTTTTTGAGCCTTGAACGTCGCCGTTGCAAGCCGGTCGGCACCCATGGCACTGGAAATCTACGGGCGGCGCCATGCCTTAACGCCTGCATCTTTCTGAACATGACGACGGGCGATTCAGTCGGCCTCCTCCGCTTCTCGGTGCTTCGGGGTAAGGAGCATCCGCTCCTGGGTTACGCCACTGCGAAGCTTTCGTAGCTCGACCCAAGCCGAACGCACATCAGGGTGAGCCGCGCGGTCCAGACCCAGCCGAGCCTTCTGGTCTTGTTCGTCGAACAACTGACGACCTCGCACGGTCTCCGCAGCTTTTCGAAGCCAAGCGACGGGCGGCAGAACGACTCTTTCCAGTCGCTCGGCGGGCAGCGCGTTTGCGATAACGAGCCCAGCGGGGTCGAAGTCGACAAAGGCCCAGACGGGCTCCGAGCGTGTTCGAACAAGTTTCAGTGCATCACCGGTGGACAACGCCGAATCTCCTCGATAGACAGCCAGAACAGCAAGGCCCCGGTAGTCAATCCAGTTGTAGCGCTCGAGCTGCCGAAACGTCTCCAAGTTCTCAACGAGCATAAGCCTGTCACACGTGACGCGGACCGCGACCTCCGGAGCGGCAACAAGGTACGTGCCCTCAGGCGTCCTGAGCGCAGAGGCGTTGAGCATGCAGTCACCGATACACTTGATACCGACTGACCCAGCGTGAGGTGCTGCGCTCAGTGCTTTCTCCGAAAGCCCCCCGAATGCAGCCACGTCTGAACGACTCGCCCCAGCTGCCATCGGCGTCACCGGGAGGTCGTGGTTGCGCAGGAGCGACTCTGCCATGCGGTGGTGTTCATCGCGATACTCCACCTGTCGCCCGACCATTGTGCCGAGGCTGTAATGCTCGCAAAAGTGCTGCGAGACCTCACCCACCCGCCGCTGCGTCGGCCTCTCTCTGACCAATCGCTGGAGGAACAGGATTTTTTGCGCGTTGAAGGGCATCAGGCCACCTCTGGCGGCGGCCTGCGTACTTCGACGTCGTAGAACGCCTCGTTGATGGGGAACGGGTCCATGGCGAGCTGCTCCACGAAGGTCAAGCGCAGTCCGCCGCCCTTGAGTTGCAGGCAAGAGAACATCAGCCAAGCCTCGTCGCTCACGTCGACCAACTCCGTTCGACCTCGCTTCCAGTCAAGCAGCGAGATGGGCGATGCTGAGTGGCTCGCGTGGGTCACCAACTCTCGAAGGGCCCGCTGGGCCGGGTCAAGTGACTCCTCGACATCGGTGCCATCGTCTTCGAGGAGCAGTTGCGGCCCTGATTCGGCCCGAGGGGCTGCGGGTACCTGCTTAGGCGGAAGCTTGGCCACAGCGGCAAGGAGTCCGTCCCAAGCCATGGGGTCGGCGTCCGCAACGTCTGGCTGAGTGCAAAGCTCGATGTGTTCGGGCCGGAAGATGGCCACGTTGACGCTCTCTTCCACGGCAAGTTCCCAGCCGTCGACGGTCTTATGCCGCGTCAGCCAAAGGGCGAACCGGGACAGCTGCTTGAGTCGGTCTTCCATCAGCTTGGCTTCGAACAGCCGCTTGCTGATGACGGCCTGCGCGTCCTTGATTTGTGACGTCCAGTTCAGACATCGAGCGCCCAGCCGGCGGGTGACCAAGTGCCGAACGTCCCCGAGACCTGCGGCGATAGCCTCCTCGGCGATTTGCTCAACGAAAGCGTCGATGCGCTCGACGTCTCGGAGGAACTGAGTCACCTGCCTAGCGTAGTAGCGGTTCTGCCTCAGCTTAGAGCTCAGGTCGTCAACGTTGCCGTACTGGGTAGACAAAAGCGAATGGAGCATGGCGAGGTTGTGCTCGATGGTGTACGCCATCTCCACAATAGACTCATCGAGCGCCGCGTAGAGCCGCCCGACATCCTTTGAGGCTCCAGCCACCTTCAGGCGCCGCAGCTCTCTCCACTGCTCCTGCGCTTGCCGCATCGTGCCGGACATTCGCCGCAGCGCCTGGAAGGCGTGGTAGCTTGAAAAGTAGTCCGCAAAGAACTCGCGCAGCCGCGGGTTTAGCCGATAGCAGTCCTCGTCGTACGGCTTGAGGACACCCAGCCCGAACAGGGCCTCAATCCCAGCGCTCCGCTGCTTGTCACCGCCCGAGACAGCGCCATCGAACGCCTCGGCGATGAGGTCTGCGTGCTTGGCAAGGCTTGCCAGCAGCTTCTGAACCTGGTCGCCACACTCGTTCATGTCGCAACCCCCTCGTCCGATTGAGCGACATCGACGAGGTCTCCGGCCGTATCGTCTGCTTCCCGGTCATCGACCTCGGCATCGCGAATGATCTTGTTCTCGTCCAGAAACTGAAGCACAGCATAGAGCTGCTCAATCTTGCCGGTGACTTGGTACGTGCCCGAGTCCTTGTTCGCCAGGATGGCGTAGCCGTCCTTCACCAACTGGTCCAAAAGCCATTGCAGATTCTTGTGGTTGGTGTTGCGCTGCGCGGCGTTGCCGATGACGCTCAGGAGACTCTTGAGCTGGGTCTCCAGCATCGTCGACTGCGATACCGCAGCGTCAAGCTCGTACAGCGCGATGTACTCGCCGGGGCTCAGAAAAACCCTTCCAGCATCGCTCTGCCGGATGAAGTCCAGGAGCAGAACGGCGGGCCCGTACTCGTCGCGGAACTTGAGCAGCTCGTTCTTGACCTGCGTGATGTCCTTCGATCCGATGCAGGTCGGCGCCGTGAAGAACGCACCGTCCTCCCCAAGCCTGGCGAGCCGCATGTTCAGGCTCCCCAGCCAAGTGTTGACCGCCTCTTGCTCGTCGGAATCTTCGAGGAGGCTGAACTCGTCACGGAAGCGTACCGAACAGATGTACTCGCCGCCGAGCAGCAGCTTCAAGACACGGGGGTTCATTGTTGGACTCCCTCTGCGACCGGCATCGCAGCAGCGGTCATGACAGAGTCCAGCGGCCTGTATTCGCGAATCCGCCCCCGGTCCTCGAACAGGTACCGCTGGGCGAACATGGCCTGTTGCGTGGGTCCAAGCTCCGGTGACGCGGTCACCACGTCGATGCGGTTGTCACGCAGTCGCTGCATGAGCGCGCGGAAGTTCTTGGGGTCGAACTTGCCCACCTCGTCGGTGACCCAGGGCACATGCACTGGCTCCGTCCCGCGGATGGTGTTGAGCAAGGCCGTCATCAGCGTGATAAGGACGAGCGAGGTCAGCCCCTCCGACGAGATGTTCTCCAACTCGCTGGAGCGCTTGAACTCCTTATGTTGCCCGTTGTCGGAAACGCTGCCCTTCAGCGTGATGTGCTGAGAAAGGTTCACTTCCACGTTTCCGTCTGCACCGAGAACGCTCATGAACTCGCCAAGGGCTCGTGCCGTCTCGTCCGGCGGCAGCTCTCGCGTGTAGTCCTTCGCTTCATTGGCATGCTGGCGAACCACCTCCTCCATGCGCGACAGCTTCTTGTAGAAGCCGAGACCATCGAAGTTCGTCACGATGTCCAGGCGCAAGTCCTTGACTCGCTCAAAGCACTTGACCTCGGTCAACCCCTCTTGCAACCGACGGTTGAAGGTCGATACCTCGCGCTCAAAAGCTTGGATGGCCTTCTGGAAGGCGCCGATGTTGGCCAACAGTGTCCTGAGCGTGAGGTTCACATCGTTGGCAACCTGTGGACCGACTTGCCGGTAGCAGATGGAGAGCGCGGTGGCCCGGCTGATGACGTTGTCGCCAACAGCTTGTTCGAGGCTGGCATCGACGAACTCCTTGACGGCGCTGCTCTTGGCAGTCAGCGCCTGGCGCAGAGTGGAGGTGCGCCGGTTGACGGATTCCTCCAGCTTGTCGATGTCTGCGCGGACGCCACGCATCTTTGTGCGCAGCTCACGCGCAGTGGTCTTCGTGTCAATGACCGATTCGCCGCTGGCCAAGTAGTCGCCAAATCCCTCATTGAGTTCTTCCAAGACCTTGACTTCGTCAGCGATGTCGCTTTGGCGGCACGCGTGATGGTTGGCGGCAGTGTCGTGAGCGCGGGCGCTCTTCTCCGCTGCTTGCTCGAACTCTGTCACCTTCGCGGCCGCCGCGCCCGAAGCCGCCGCAGCCCAGACCGCCGCAGTCTTCAGGGTCTCGACACGCGTCGGGCCGCCTGCCTCCAGCCAGGTCTTCCAGGCGTCGACCAGGGACTGGCGGTCCTCGCGCTCCCGAATGGCATTGCGCAGGCCGCTGACCTCGCCACGCAGACTATTGAGGCGCGCTACGTCGACACCCGCTTTGCTGAGATGTTCGTTCAGCTGTTCGATGAAGCCGCGAAGGGTGGTCTCAAGCTCCTTCTGCAATCGAGCCGCCTGGGCATCAATGGCCGCAATTGCCTCGTCACAGAGTCGCTGGGCATCCGTGCGCTGTTTGTCATGCGCCGTCTTGACACTCGCACGAGTAGTGGCATGGTCGCCATCAAGCGCCTTGCGCTGCTTCTTCAAGTCGCCGATAGCGCTTCGCACCTTCGCCAACTCGGCCGCAGCCTTGTCTCGGGCATCGCGTCTTTCAGTCTCGACGCGCTGGCGGGCCGTGTCGCGCTGAGACTTCCGTTGGTCGGTCTGACTCTTCAAAACAGTCAGCCGAGCTTGCGATGTCTGGACCTTCAGCGTGGCGTCGTCGCGGCCACGGCCTCGCTTGGTCAGCTCGCCTTCCTGCTCCGTCACCCTTGACTCCGCCGCAGTCACCCGGGTCCTGGCTGCCTCGACGGCTTGACGCACCAGCGCATCTTCTGTCCAGTCAGGTGCGGCAATGACACCGATGTTCATCTGCCAGCCATACAGCGCATCCACCGCATCTTCGGCCGCTGTAGGGGCAAGGTCGTCGCGGCCCAGAAGTTCCGGATTGATGACCTTGGCGAGATTGCGCATCCAATCATCGCTTGGATGCGAGCGCAGCGTCGCGAGCAGCGTTCCCTCGGGAGGGTTGAGCCTCGCCTGCACCGCTGCCAAGCCAGACTTGGCCTCCATTTGGTCCATCCTTGCCTTGCGCACTTCGGCCTCTTGCCGCTCAAACACATGCGTAGCAGCCTGAAGCTCCCTCTCCGCCATACCTGCAACCTGCTGGACCTGATTGACATCCTCAAGGTGACGTTGCAGTCGCTTCTCGGCCTCTTCAGCCTCCCAGAGAGCTTCCGCTGACGCGCCGGGGCTACTCTGTCTGGCCTCCCAGGCGCCCTCATGCCCGTGAAGCGGCCCCAACTGGTCGTCAAGCTCCTGCCTACGTGCGACAACCCTGTCGTCGCAGAAACTCAGTGCCGCATCCTCGGCTGCGCCAATCCGGCGTTGCGACTCGACCAGCCGCTGGCGATGGGGCTCTTTGCCCCGCTCGAGGGCGAGGCACTGCTCACCTGTCTGCGTCCTGGCTTCCCCTTGTAGCCTTTCGTACTTCACGGTCGCTTGAGCTTGCTCGGACTCTGCCGCCGCAATCTGCGAGTCGAGCGTTTGAGCGCGCAGCCTTAGCCCGGGCAGCTCCTCAACGAGCTTCTCCCAGTGGGCGGCCTTTCCCGACTCGAAGCGACGGGCCTGTTGGTCCGCATCGTCGAAGGCCGTCTTGGCCTTCGACGACTCACTAGCAGCCAACGACGAAGCGTCTGCTAGCGCAGTCCTTTGCAGTCGTTCGCCTTCCAGTGCGGTCTTCCGTGCGGACGCCATACCTTCCAGAGTCTTGGCAAGTTCACTACCCTCTTGTTCGCGTGCCGATTTAAGGGCAGCGACGTCCGCTCGACAGGACCGGAATCGCGCTTCAGCCGCGCGATGGTCTCGGAGGTCGTCATCAAGCTCGGCGAAGCTAGGCGCCAGCTTGAACGCCTCAGTGCAGGCATCTCGATTGCGCAACCAGCGCTCAATGGGTGCTCTTCCCTGCTTGAAGGTTAGCTTGGCGCGCTCGGCGCCTTGGCCAAGGTCGTGTTGAACCAAACCAACGGCGACCTGAACAATGTCAGCAAAGTTGATGTGTTTCTTCACCATGGCCGCGACGATGCGGTCTAGGTTGTCCAACTGCTTTGGCCCGAACGACCACTCGACAGCGAAGCGTCGCAGCTTCTCCTTATCCTTCGAAGCCGCTGGCGTGCGCAAGATGACCGAGCGGTACTCCGACGTCGACAACTTGCTGGTCGTCTGGATACCGAGTTCGGTCGCCTTGAACTGCGTCTCGTCGTCACTCAGGAAGCGGCCTTCGTTGACGAAAAACTCCTTGCGGAACCTGCTTCGGTACAGGCGGTAGTACGGCACATCCGGGTCGTCCGTGCGCCGACGGATAACTGCCAAACGCATGTCGTCCTCTGCGTCTGAACCACGCTGGTACTCGAACGCGATGGCGCTGGCGTCGGTCGGAAGAACGAAGCGGATCATCGCCTCCTGCCCATGGCCCGCTGCGACAATTTGGCTGGGAAGATGGCCAAAAAACAGCGGGAGGATGCGCAGAGTGGTTGTCTTTCCGACCCCGTTGTCGCCCAAGACAGCCGCGCCCCCCCGCGGGTCAATCGCAGTGATTCGACCGCTCGGCACATGCATATTCGTGCCGGCATTTATGAGGACCATGCGGCATAGCTGGTATTTTGCAGTGTGCTCGTGCATATCGACCCTGGAGTGTTTTTTCATTTTAGTCGGCCCGAATGAACCGCCGGCCCCTTGGAAACCGAGGAACGGTGACAGTGCTCCGCACAGACGCAGTTCGTCCAAACCGGCCGTCGTCGTACTGAGCGGCCAGGATTGATGCTGAACTCTGGTCGGTCACGTTCACCGAAATACGCAGTCTGCCCTCTACGCTACGCCTGACCGTCGGCCGGGGCCTTCCTGAGGATCATTGCCAATCAGGAACGAGCTTGTAGTAATGGTCGTGACGGCCTCCGCTTTTGTACTGGTCTATGCGGGTTGACGACGTCGCAAGGCGGTCCAGGCATCGCGGCCGGTGGCCTGCGCCTATCCCGTGGGCGCAACCTGTTCGCCGATTGGTGGCCGCCAAGGTGAAACTGGCCACTCAGACTGACGCGAGTGCCTTGGCAACCCACGCACCGTCGTGCACCAAGACCGAACGATGAACATCGGCGCTATCGCGCGAGCGTCGGCAGACGAACAAGCCGTCCTGCACGACATCTTCAAGTTCGGCTGTGGAACCGACCTGCAACTTGCCAGCATCCTGCGGCACGACGCGCCCCACCTAGACGTCGCCCACCGTCTGAGGCTGTCATGGGCAATATGTGTGGCGGGCGTTCTTGAACCGTTTCCCGAACCATTCTTGTCAAACACCCCTCAATCTCATCATCAATCTCATCAAGAAGCCACTGATTGATGAGATTCTGATCTATTCTTGTCATCATGACGAGATTCCCTGCGCCATGATGTCCTCTAGCTTGCCGCCCCGTCACGAGGCGTTGCTCCGCCTGGTCCTGGCCGCCAGGGAGCCTGTACAGCCTGGCGCGCTGGAGCACGCCTTTCAGGCTTCTCGGCCCACCATCAACCGGGCCTTGCGAGACCTCCTGGTCTGCGGTTTCCTGGAAAAACTCGGAGCCGGTCGGTCCACTCGCTATGTGGCAACAGTTGCAGCCCAGACTGTCCTGGGCGCCGCGCCTTCAGCGACTCCTGCCTCAGCCGAAACCGGCCTGCTTCAGTGGTCGCCGGCCGCCCTGCCACTGGTGACTGCGCTTCGTGCGCCTTTGGGAACACGGACCCCAGTGGGCTACGAAAGCAGTTTTGTCGGCGACTACATTCCGAACCAGTCCAGCTTGCTGCCTCCGCAGCTGGCGACAGACTTGTTCACCGCGGGCCGCAGCCGCGACCAGCAACCCGCCGGAACCTATGCCCGCGAGGTCCTGGAGCAGCTGCTGATTGACCTGTCCTGGTCGTCATCGCGCCTGGAGGGTAACAACAAGAGCTTGCTGGACACCAAGGCGCTCTTCGAACTCGGGGAGCAAGCTGCCCCTGTCGATGAAGACACCCTGATGCTGCTCAACCACAAGAGTGCCATCGAGTTCATGGTCGAAGCCGTGCCGACGGAGGGCATCACGGTGCCAGTCATCGTCGACTTGCAGGCCAAGTTAATGAAGGACCTCTTGAAGGACTCGCGGGACATCGGGAGCATCCGCCGGCGAGTGGTGAACATCGACGGCTCCGTCTATTCCCCGAGCAACATCCCGATGCTCCTGGAAGAATCGTTGAAGTCCATCATCGACAAAGCCCGTCACATCCGAAACCCGGTGGAGGCGGCCTTCTTCCTTTGGGTCAACGTGGCGTATCTGCAGCCCTTTTCGGACGGCAACAAGCGCACGAGTCGCCTGAGCGCGAACATGCCGCTCATGCTTTACAACTGCGCACCCCTGTCCTTCCTGGATGTCAAGCGCTCGGACTATGCGACCGCCATGCTCGGCGTCTACGAACAGCGCAAGGTCGCTGCGGCAGTAGATCTGTTCGAGTTCATCTACCGTCGTTCGATTCAGAAGTACAGCGTGCTGCGAGCCGCCCTGGCGGTGCCCGACCCGATTCGAGTCCGCTACCGACAGTCCCTGAATGAACTCATGCAGTTCGTCGTCTTCTACGGCCGAACGCTGGAGAACGCCTGTTCGGAGGTGCCCGTCGACGCAGCGGATGTGGCGGCGTTGCGCGTCATCGCGAACATCGAGCTGGACCGCCTTGAACAATACAACTGCGCCCGCTACGACCTCGCACGGGGCATGACGCAACGATGGATTGACGCCGGGCGGCCTCGGTAACCTGTCTGTCGCTCGCAGTAGCTCGTTGCGCGCCGCCGCCCCAGGCCGTTTGGCCTTCCACGGCCGGGCGTTCTTGCGCATCGTCTTGTACTTCTGCTTGGCCGGCTTGCCAGCAGAATCGATCACGGGGATGGCATCAAACGTGCAGTCGGACACCGTCCTCTTGTCTAATACAGACTTCGGCTCCGGCTGCTTGGCTGCCTTCTTCGTAGTCACGGCCCTGGTGCTCCCATTGTTCCTGGCGAGGTTGCAGCGACGTTCAACGCTACGCCACCGCTACAAAAGCGCTGCAACCAGCACCCATTTGCAGCGGCCTCCTGCAACTCCTTGCAATGCTCATCAACGGTAAGCCCTTGTCAGATAAAGAAAAATCCCTAGAAAACAAGGACTTCGCCGGCCACACGCCGATGATGGCCCAGTACCTGGGCATCAAGGCCGACTTCCCCGACACCCTGGTCTTCTACCGGATGGGGGACTTCTACGAAGTCTTCTTCGACGACGCCCGCAAGGCGCACCGCCTGCTCGACATCACGCTCACCACCCGCGGCCAGAGCGCGGGCGAGCCGGTGGTGATGGCGGGTGTGCCGGTGCATGCGCTGGAGAGCTACCTCGCCAAGCTGATCCGGCTGGGCGAGGCGGTGGCGATCGCGGAGCAGGTCGGCGAAGTCGGGGCGACCAAGGGGCCGGTCGAGCGCAAGGTGGTGCGCGTGGTCACGCCGGGCACGATCACCGACACCGAACTGCTGAACGAGCGCGAGGACACCCGGCTGCTGGCGCTGGCCGTGCGCGGCAGTGGCGCGGCGCAGGTGTTCGGGTTGGCGTGGCTCGCGCTGGCCAGCGGGCAGCTCGGGCTGACCGAGTGCAGCGAGCGTGAACTCGGCGCGTGGCTGGCGCGGCTGGCGCCGGCGGAGGTGCTGGTGAGCGGCGAGCTGAACGCCGAGAAGCGCCCCGCCGCGCTGCGCCAGCTCACCGCGCCGGTGATCGGCCGGCCGCACTGGCAGTTCGACCCGGCACTCGGTGAGCGCAAGCTGCGCGAGCAGCTGAAGGTGGCGCATCTGGCCGGCTTCAATGCGCAGGATCTGCACGCCGCCCACGCCGCCGCCGCCGCGCTGCTGGGTTATGCCGAGCACACGCAGGGCCGCGCGCTGTCGCATGTCAACGCGCTGACGGTGGAGCGCGCCAGCGAGCTGCTGGAGCTGCCACCCGCCACGCACCGCAATCTGGAGCTGACGCAGACGCTTCGCGGCGAGCCGGCGCCGACGCTGCTGTCGCTGCTCGACACCTGCCGCACCGGCATGGGCAGCCGCGCGCTTCGGCAATGGCTGACGCACCCGATGCGCGACCGCGCCGTCGCCCGCAGCCGGCATGGCGCCATCACCTCGCTGATCGCCACGCGCGCTGCCGAGCCGCTGCGGGACGCGCTGCGCCACGTCAGCGACGTGCAGCGCATCACCGCCCGCACGGCGCTGCGGCAAGTGCGACCGCGTGAACTCGCCGGCCTGCGCGAGACGCTGGCCACCCTGCCCGACCTGCGACAGCGCGTGCCGGACGACGCGCCGCTGCTGCAGACGCTGCACGCCGCGCTGACGCCGGACGCCGCCATCGCCGCGCTGCTGAAGAGCGCGATCGCCGAGGAGCCGGCGGTGCTGCTGCGCGACGGCGGCGTGATCGCCAGCGGGTTCGATCCGCTGCTGGACGAGCTGCGCTCCATCGCCACCAACTGCGACACCTTCCTGCTCGACCTGGAAACCCGCGAGCGGGCGCGCACCGGCATCCACAACCTGCGCGTGCAGTACAACAAGGTCCACGGCTTCTACATCGAGGTCACCACCGGCCAGGTGGACAAGGTGCCGATGGACTACCAGCGCCGCCAGACGCTGAAGAACGCCGAGCGCTACATCACGCCCGAGCTGAAGGCCTTCGAGGACAAGGCACTGTCGGCACAGGAGCGCTCGCTGTCGCGCGAGAAGTGGCTGTACGAGCAGGTGCTGGATGCGCTGCAGCCGCACCTGAACCCGCTGTCCGAACTCGGCCGGGCGCTGGCCAGCCTCGACGCGCTCGCCGCGTTGGCCGAGCGCGCCGAGACGCTGAACTGGTGCGCGCCCGAGTTCGTCGCACACCC
Source organism: uncultured Sphaerotilus sp. (assembly GCF_963924895.1). NCBI lineage: Bacteria > Pseudomonadati > Pseudomonadota > Betaproteobacteria > Burkholderiales > Sphaerotilaceae > Sphaerotilus > uncultured Sphaerotilus sp. The sequence goes on along the minus strand of NZ_CAWURG010000012.1, from coordinate 107,787 downwards.
GTGTCTGGACATCGAACAAGGCCGCCACCCGGTCGTCGAAGCCCGCCTGGCCGAAACCGGCGGCGGCAACTTCATCGCCAACGACTGCCGGCTGGATTCGGCGCGGCGCATGGTCATCCTCACCGGCCCGAACATGGGCGGCAAGAGCACGTTCATGCGGCAGGTGGCGCTCACCGTGCTGCTGGCGGCGATCGGCTCGTATGTGCCGGCCGCGCGCTGCCGCCTCGGGCCGATCGACGCGATCCACACCCGCATCGGCGCGGCGGACGACCTGGCGAACGCGCAGTCCACCTTCATGCTGGAGATGACCGAAGGCGCCGCCATCCTGCACAGCGCGACCGAGCACTCGCTGGTGCTGATGGACGAGATCGGCCGCGGCACCTCGACCTTCGACGGCCTGGCGCTGGCCGGCTCGATCGCCACGCACCTGCACGACCGCAACCGCGCCTTCACGCTGTTCGCCACCCACTACTTCGAGCTGACCGAGTTCCCGGCGCGCCACCGCCACGCGGTGAACATGCACGTCTCGGCCGCGGAGTCGGGCGACGACATCGTCTTCCTGCACGCGATCGAGCCGGGGCCGGCCAGCCGCAGCTATGGCGTGCAGGTGGCGCGGCTGGCGGGGATGCCGTCGGCGGTGCTGCGGCAGGCCCGGCAGACGCTCGACACGCTCGAAGCGCAGCAGCACGCGGGGGAAGCACAGATCGACCTGTTCGCCCCGGCGCCGGAACCGGAGCCCGCCCCGCTGGCACCGCCGCCCGCTGTGGCGTCCGCGCCGACGGACCCGCTCGCCGACGAGGTGCTGCAAGCCTTGCGCGCACTCGACCCTGATACCCTCACCCCTCGCGCCGCGCTGGATGCGCTTTACCGGTTGAAGACGCTCGCGGTGGCCCCGAATTCCCCGAATCCCTCCCTCAGCTCCTGACCCTCCCCATGACTTACTGTGTCGGCATCCGGCTCAACGCCGGACTCGTGTTCCTCTCCGATTCACGCACCAATGCGGGGCTCGACGCGATCAGCACCTTCCGCAAGATGATGGTGTACGAGAAGGCCGGCGACCGCTGCATGGTGCTGCTGTCGGCCGGCAACCTGAGCATCTCGCAGTGCGTGCGCGAGATCCTGCAGACCGAGAAGATCCCCAACGGCGACGGCGAACCCATCACCATCTGGAACGCCAAGAGCATGTTCGACGCGACCCGCGTGCTCGGCTCGGCGGTGCGGCGCGTCTACGAGACCGATGGCAAGGCGCTCCAGAACGCCGGCATCGACTTCAACTGCTCGATGATCTTCGGCGGCCAGATCGGCGACGAGGCGATGCGGCTGTTCCTGGTCTACTCGGCCGGCAACTTCATCGAGGCCACGCGCGAGACCTGCTTCTTCCAGGTCGGCGAGTCCAAGTACGGCAAGCCCATCCTCGACCGCGTCCTCACGCCCGACACCCCGCTCGACGAGGCCGCCAAGTGCGCGCTGGTGTCGATGGACTCGACGCTGAAGTCCAACCTCTCGGTGGGGCTGCCGCTGGACCTGCTGGTCTACCGCAACGGCGAGCTGAAGGCCGAGCGCATCGTCTGCATCGACGACAAGAACCCCTACTTCAAGATGATCCACGACACCTGGGGCCAGCGCCTGCGCGAGGTGTTCGAGGGCATCGACGACCCGGCCTGGAACGGCGACGCGGCCGATTTCCCGCTGATGCAGGAGTCCGAGCGCTACGAATCGATGCGCAAGATCACCCACCCGGGCGAGCGCATCGTCTGACCCGGCCCATGACACCCGGCACCATCGTCTTCAGCCACGGCAACAGCTTCCCCGCAGGCACCTACGCGCAGCTCTTCGCGCACTGGCGCGCGGCGGGCTGGCGGGTCGAGGTGGTCGAGAAATACGGCCACGACCCGCGCTACCCGGTCACCAGCAACTGGCCGCGGCTGCGCGACCAGCTGATCGACTTCGTCGACGGGCTGGCGCTGGGCGAGCCGGTGGTGTTCGTCGGGCATTCGCTGGGCGGCTTCCTGAGCCTGAAGGCAGCGCTGAAGCGGCCGGATCTGGCGCGGGCGGTGGTGCTGCTGGACTCGCCCGTGCTGGCCGGCTGGAAGGCGCACAGCGTGCAGGTGGCCAAGGCGACGCGGCTGATCCAGCGCATCTCGCCCGGCAAGATCGCGGCGCGCCGGCGCCACCACTGGAACTCGGTGGACGAGGCGCGGGCGCATTTCGCGACCAAGCACGTCTTCGCCCGCTGGGACCCGCGCTGCCTGGAGGACTACCTGCTCGCCGGGCTGGAGCCGGCCCCGCAAGGCGGTGTGCAGCTCGCCTTCGACCGGCAGATCGAGGCGCACATCTACAACACGCTGGCGCACAACCTGGGCGATGTGCTGCACCGCCATCCGCCGCGGTTTCCGGTGGCGTTCATGGGTGGCACGCAGTCGCGCGAGGTGCGGCAAGTGGGCCTGGCCGCCACGCGGGCGCTGGTGCGCGAGCGCTTCGAGTGGATCGAAGGCACGCACCTGTTCGCGCTGGAACACCCGGCCGAGACGGCCGCGCGCGTGCTGGCGCTGATCGACGCTTGCCCGGCGCCATCCGGCGGCGGCTAGCTCCGCAGCCGTCGGCCCAGACCGCTCAGGACACGCGTTGCCAGGTCACGAAACGGTTGTTCGCGGGCATCGCCCGGTCCTCGACCAAGGCCAGCCCCGCGGCCCGCGCCAGCGCGTCGACCAGCTCGAACTCGCGCACGCCGCGCTGTGGATCGGAGGCGCGCAGCGAGGCATCGAAGGCGGCGTTGCTGGCGCTGGTGTCCAGACCCAGGTACTTGAACGGGCCGTAGACGATCACCAGACCACCGGGGTTCAGCACCGACACCACGCGCTCGAAGAAGGCCTGCACCTCCGGCCAGCCCATGATGTGCAGCGTGTTGGCGGTGTAGACGGCGTCGTATTGCGTCGTCGGCCAGACCCCGGCGACATCCAGCGCGATCGGTGCGGGCGTGTTCGGCAGCGCGGCGTCCGCCAGCCACAGGCAGATGCCGGGCAGGTGGGCGCGCACATCGGAGGTCTGCCAGCGCAGGTTCTGGAGCGTTGCAGCAAAATGCACGGCATGCTGTCCGGTGCCGCTGCCCACCTCCAGCACTGTGCGTCGATCGGCCAGCAGGGACCGCAACACCGCGAGGATGGGTTCGCGGTTGCGGTCGCAGGCGGGTGCAAAGGGCTTGTCGACGGTCATGGTGAGAACATCGGGCGATGGATGGTCAGTGAATGCCGTTCGGCACGGTCTTGAAGTATCACTGCTGCAGTGCAGCAATGCTGTCTAGAATGCCTCAGACCTCTGCAAAACGGGGGTCTGTACCTGAAAAAAATTCGCCTGGAGACCCAGATGAGCTCTCACGCACAGCCCACCTCGAACCCGAACAGCCGCAAACCCGCCACGCTGCACTCCCTGCGCGCCATGCACGCACGAGGGGAAAAGGTCACCATGCTGACCGCCTACGACGCCACCTTCGCCCGTCTGGCGGACGAAGCCGGCCTCGACACGCTGCTGGTCGGCGACTCGCTGGGCATGTTGCTGCAGGGCCACAGCAGTACCATTCCCGTTTCACTGGATGAAATGGCCTACCACACCCGCTGTGTGGCAAGGGGTCTGCAGGGCGGCGCCGCTTGGCTGGTGTCCGACCTGCCCTTCGGCAGCTACCAGCAGAGTCCGGCGCAGGCGATGGCCTCGGCCGCCGTGCTGATGCAGGCCGGCGCGCAGATGGTCAAGCTCGAAGGCGGCGGCTGGACGGCCGAGATAGTGCGCTTCCTGGTCGACCGCGGCGTGCCGGTGTGCGCCCACCTGGGCCTGACGCCGCAGAGCGTGCACGCGCTGGGCGGCTACCGCGTGCAGGGCCGCGACGCCGACAGCGCCGCGCTGCTGCGCCGCCATGCCAAGGAGCTGGCGGACGCCGGTGCCGCGATGATGGTGCTGGAGCTGATGCCCTCGTCGGTCGCGGCGGACGTGCAGGCCGACAACCCCGGCATGGTCACCATCGGCATCGGCGCCGGCCCGGACACCGCGGGACAGGTGCTGGTGATGCACGACATGCTCGGCGTCACCCGCGGCAAGCTGCCCCGGTTTGTCCGCAACTTCATGACCGAAGGCGGCAGCATCGAGGACGCGCTGCGCCGCTACGTCGCCGCCGTGAAGGACGGCAGCTTCCCCGACCCGGTCGCCCACGCCTACGCCGCGGCCTGAATCCCGGCCTGCGCCTGAACCACGGAACCCCTGCCCCATGCGTGTTCTCCACACCCTCGCCGAGCTGCGCGCTGCGCTGGCCGACACCGCCCGCCCGGCCTTCGTGCCGACGATGGGCAACCTCCACGACGGCCACCTGAGCCTGATCCGGCAGGCGCGCGCGCTGGTCGGACCCGGCGTGCCGGTCGTCGCCAGCATCTTCGTCAACCGGCTGCAGTTCGGCCCGAACGAGGACTTCGACCGCTACCCGCGCACGCTGGCGCGCGACTGCGAGCTGCTCGAAGGCTCCGGCTGCGACCTCGTGTTTGCACCGGACGAGCGCGAGCTGTATCCCGTGCCGCAGACCTTCAAGGTGGTGCCCGACCCGGCGCTGGCCGACCTGCTGGAAGGCCATTTCCGGCCCGGCTTCTTCACGGGCGTGTGCACCGTGGTGATGAAGCTGCTGCAGTGCGTGCAGCCGTCGGTGGCGGTGTTCGGCCGCAAGGACTACCAGCAGCTGATGGTGATCCGGCGCATGGTCGAGCAGTTCGCGATGCCGGTGCGCATCGTCGCAGGCGACACGGCGCGGGCGGACGATGGCCTGGCGCTGTCCTCGCGCAATGGCTACCTGAGCGAGGCGGAGCGCGCCGAGGCGGTGCAGCTCTCGCTCGCGCTGCAGGCGATGCAGGCGGCGATCCAGGCCGGCGAGCGTGACGTGACCGCCATCGAGGCCCGCGCCATGGCCACGATGGCCGCCCGCAACTGGAAACCCGACTACATGACGCTGCGCCGCCGCACCGACCTGCTGGCGCCGACCGACGCGGATCTGGTCGCCGGCACGCCGCTGGTGGCGCTGGCGGCGGCCAAGCTGGGGGCGACGCGCTTGATCGACAACCTCGAGATCTGATCTCCCCATGCGCGCCGACACCTCCGCCTTCACCCCTGCATCGAACAGCCCGGTCCGCACCGCGTGGACCCGCGTCCCCTCGCCCGAAGGCGACTTCGACGCCTGGCTCGCGCTGCCACCCGCAGGTCACGGCCCCGGCCTGCTGGGGCAAGCTTGACCTGGCCGGCAGCATCCAGTGCCCCGTGCAGTTCCACCACGCCGGACACGACGCCAGCATCCCGCCCGAGGCGGTCGCGTCGATCGAAGCAGCGATAGCCGCGGTGCCGGCGGGCGCGCAGGCCGAGTTCCACCAGTACGCCGACGCGCAGCACGGCTTCAACTGCTGGGCCCGCTCGGCGCACCACCCGGCGAGCGCGGCCAGGGCGCTGGGGCGCTCGCTGGACTTTCTGGCGCAGCTGTTTTGAGACGGTGCGCGCGTCAGAACGGCGCGCGCGTCACGCCGACCTTCATGGTCGGCGGGCTGGTCGTGGCGGGACTGGGGCGGCTCGGCCTCGGCTGAACAGGGTGCCCCTTGTCGGCTATCCGAGGACAGAGGCGAACGTCCAGCCACTCAGCCGGTCATCCACCTGCCCGGTCCCCGCATCAACCCAGGACAGGTTGAGCACGTCATAGACCGGTCGCCAGACGATCCGGTCTCCCTCCGCCTCGGCCCCTTCGGGCGCCCGCACACGCAGTTGCATCCGCGGACTGGGAAGGTAGTGACCATTGGTGGTGCGCACCCAGAGCTGGCGCGCCGGCCGGTAGCTGCTGTCGTGCTCGGCGCGGGCCAGCACGCTGCTGACGTAATCGCGCTTGCGCCGCTGGGCCGACCACAGGTGCAGCGGCAGTCGGTCGAGCGTCAGACGCAGGTGGTCGTTGAAGTACCCCCTTCGGTACATGTAGAGAGGTTCAGGCCGCGCCAGCACCCGGGCTCCGAGCGTCTTGAATCCGGCCAGCATCACCGACAGCACCCAGTATTCGGCCTGCTGCGGCACCAGCCGAACCAGCCGCTGCGCCGTCTGCACGTCCAGCGCCGCCGGCATGAGCCGCTCGGCCAGCCCGGCGAGGGCGCGCTCGGCAAACGCGGCGTCCTCGCCCGCTCGGTTCAAGACCATCCACCAGGCGGTGTGCCCGAACTCGTCGCGCTGCTCCAGGTCGGCACCGCGCGCCAGCAACGCATCGACGAGTTCAAGGTTGCCGGCCCGCGCCGCCATCATCAGCGGGGTGGCACCCTCGGGTACCCGGTGGTCAACGCCGTACTGGTCGCACTGGCGCAGCACATCCTTGAACTGGCGACTGGCCCATGGCTGCAGATGGCGTTGGCGCACGAGGTCCGGGCCACGCAGCGTCGGCGAAAACGTCGGGACGGTGGTGAGGATCGCCTCGACCGGGCGGTGCTGGCCGTGCCACAGGGCGTAGTCGTAGAGCGCGTTGCGCTGCTTGGACGACGGGTATTTCGGATCGACCACCTTGGGCAGCAACTCCCGCGCCCAGGCCTCGGACCAGGGTGTCCACGGCGGGGTTGGGCGCTTCAGGAAGGCCTCGCGGATCGCCTGCGCCTGCTCCTGCTTGCCCTGCAGCTCCAGGCGCCGCGCTTCCTGTGCCCATTCCTCCTTCGACGACGTGGCCACCGCGCCCGTCATGGCCGCCTCGCCCGGCTTCAGGTCGAGCAATTGCAGCAGCGGATGCCCGGTGTCCTGCTCGACCAGCGTCAGCGTCTCGACCGCCCGGGTCAGCGCGACGTAGAAGGCATTGACGTAGAACTTGTACAGCTCCAGCGACTTGTCGGCCTTGTCGCGGGCGCGGCGGTAGGCGAGGTCCTCGGTCAGCAGGTCGGCCGGGGTCACGCCGTCGCAGATGTCGGCGTAGGCGGCGCGCTGGTCGGAGACGAGGCGGTAGAGGATGACGTGCGGGTACTCCAGCCCCTTGGCCTCGTGGACGCTGAAGACCAGCGGCGTGTGCAGCACCTGCCGGGCGGCGGCCTTGTCCTCGTCGCGCAGCACGATGACGGCGTGGCGGGCGGAGGCGCGGGTGCGGGTGTCGAGGTCGCGCAGCAGGCTGTCCTTTGTCGGCAGGAGTCGCACCGATCCTTCTTCGCTCGTCGCCGGCCGGACCAGAAAATTGCTCTCGCGGTCGATCGAGCCGAAGCGGGCGTGCTTGACCTTGAGCACCGCGTTGGCGAGCTGCGTCACGGCGCGGGTGTTGCGGAAGTTGGCCTGCAGCACCGACAGATCCTGGCGCTGCGCGGCGGCTCCGGCCAGTCCATGCCAGAACAGCGAGCGCACGGCGGCCCACGAGAAAAAGTTCGGATGCACGATCTGGTTCGAGTCGCCGCACAGCAGGAACTGCCCCGGCGCCTTCAGCAGCGCCAGCACCAGCGCGAGCTGCACGGGGGTCAGGTCCTGCACCTCGTCGATGAGCACGAAGTCGTAGGTGGGGGTGGCCAGCGCGTGCCACGCGTGCGCGACGAGGTTGAGATCGAACTGGCCGGTCTCGCGCAGCCAGTCGCGGTACTTGCCGAACAGGCCATGCACGGCGTCGCGGGCGTCGGGGCCGAACAGCGACTGACGCGGGCCGAGCGCGCGGTAGGCGTCGAGCGTCAGCGGCCCGCCGACGGCGCTGCCGATGACGCCGCGGAATTCCTCGAACAGGGCATGGGCATCGGCGTCACCGAGCGTGGTGCGCAGGGCCTGGCGGTGGCGCTGCACCCAGGTGGCAAACGCCGGGTAGCTCACCTCGCGCCCATCCGGCACGCGCAGGGTTTCCAGCAACTCGCGGTAGCTGAGGAACTCCGGCTCCTGGTGCGGGTTCTCGTAGCCGTGGCTGGCGTAGAGGGCGCGGGCCGACTGGGCAAGGTAGGCCGAGTGCGTCACGTACAACACCGACCCGGTCGCCTCGCGCAGCTTCGACAGCGTCACCGCCGTCTTGCCCGATCCCGCCGAGCCGACCACCACGACCGGGCACGGCAGGCGCCGCACGGCCTCCTGGGTGTCGTCGAAGAAGATCGGCTTGTCGAGCAGCTCGAAGGTCGGGCCGGCCGCCGCCTTGGTCGCAGGCGTAGCCGCACCGGGCAGCCAGCGCAGCGGCACGACCTCGCCCGCGGGCAGCGTGGCGGGATCGGCGGGCGGCGGCTCGGCGTCGAGCTTGGCCTCATCGACCACGGCGCCGCGCAGGAAGCGCGATTTGTCGTAGGCGTGGTTCTCGATGACCTCCAGCGCCAGACAGACCGTCTCGTCCCCCCGCCGGGCGAACTGCAGCAGCAGGCGGTTGCTGTCGTCGAGCCGGGCGCGCCAGTACGGGGCCGGACCGGAACCCGCCGCGAGCTTGCGGATCTGGGCGGAGCGGAAATCGCCGGATTCGATCGCCTTGCGGAACTTGTCGAAGGCAGGCCGCACGCGGCGCAGGTTCAGGTCTTGGTAGGTCAGGACGCGCATGGGGCGGGATCGTAGCGGGATCGCGATGTGGGCTGACGGCCGAAGCCCCCTCCCAGCCTCCCCCGCTGGGGGAGGAGGAACACCTACTGCCGCACCAGCTTGGCCGGACGGCCGTTGGCGAAGATGCCTTCTAGGATGGTTTCGTCGATGCGCTTCAGGGTGAGCGAGAAGACCGGGCAGCCGGTGATGTGCCGGGCGCCGTCCACGCTGACGGCGTACTGGTCGCCGGGCTGCGGCCGGACCTCCAGCGGGAATGGGCGGCCGAAGCATGGCCCGGCGCGTTTGGCGTTGGCGGCCGGGGCGGTGTAGGTCCAGGTGCCGGCGAAGTCCTTGATCTCCACGTCGATCAGCAGCTCGGCGCCGGAGGTGGCGGAGGTGGTGGTGCCGGTCCAGCGGCCGTCCAGGGACGCAGGGGTTTGCGCGTGGACGGTGCAAGCGAGCAGGCTGAGGGCGACGGCGAGGGGGCGCGTGATCGTGAGCATGTGCAGGGCGGTGGTGGTGGTGCGGTGGGCTGATGGTTCATGGTCGGCTCTGTTGGCCACACAGCGCTAATCCTATGGCGTATCCGGCCTCGTCACCCCAGCGAACACATCCTCCAGCGCCACCTCGCACCCGATGCTCGCCAGCCGCAGCACCGCCCCATCGCTCATGTCATCAAGCAGCCACCCCGCCTCGGTGAGCCGGAACGCCTCGACCCGGCGCGTCTCGGGGTCGATCAGCACGTATTCCTTCAGGCTCGCCAGCCGGCGGTAGAGCGCGAATTTCAGGCCACGGTCGTAGTGCCCGGTGCTCGGCGACAGCACCTCGATGATGAGCGTCGGCGCGACAAACACCCGCTCGGTCGTCAGGTCACGCGGATCGCAGGTGACGAACACGTCCGGGTAGCAGAGGTTCTGCTCGATCTGGAGCTGCATCGACTCGGCGTACACCTCGCAGCGCGTGCCGTCCAGCGCATTGCCCAGATGGCGGCTCAGGTTCATCACGACCCGCCCGTGCGTGCGCAGGCTGCGTTCGTCAAGTGGCTGTTCCATGGCGTCCACCCAGTTGGCGAGGATTTGCATGCGGCGACGGCAAAGATTGTGGCACCCGCCCCCCGTCCCTCGCCGACCTATAATCTCGTTTTACCACCACGGCCCTCCTGAAAGTTGCTCGCCCGGCGCCCATTCGCCCGCAGCACCGTCAAGGGAGGGCCGCTCCACATGACCAAGTTCGTCTTCGTCACCGGCGGTGTCGTGTCCTCCCTGGGCAAAGGCATCGCCGCCGCTTCTCTGGCCGCCATTCTCGAATCGCGCGGCCTGAAGGTCACCCTCATCAAGCTGGATCCGTACCTCAACGTCGATCCGGGCACGATGTCGCCGTTCCAGCACGGTGAGGTCTTCGTCACCGACGATGGCGCGGAAACCGACCTCGACCTGGGCCACTACGAGCGCTTCATCACGACGCGCATGCGGAAGTCCAACAACTTCACCAGCGGCCAGATCTACACCTCGGTGCTGGAGAAGGAACGCCGCGGCGACTACCTCGGCAAGACGGTGCAGGTCATCCCGCACGTCACCAACGAGATCCAGGACTATGTGCGCCGCGGCGCCGGTGTCGGCACGCCCGACGCCGTGGACGTGGCGATCGTGGAAATCGGCGGCACGGTCGGTGACATCGAATCGCTGCCCTTCCTCGAAGCCGTCCGCCAGATGGCGCTGAAGCTCGGCCCGACGAACTCCGCGTTTGTCCACCTGACCTATGTGCCGTGGATCGCCGCCGCTGGCGAGCTGAAGACCAAGCCGACCCAGCACACGGTGCAGAAGATGCGCGAGATCGGCATCCAGCCCGACGCGCTGCTCTGCCGCGCCGACCGCCCGATCCCGGACGAAGAGCGCGAGAAGATCTCCCTGTTCACCAACGTCGCGCTGCACGGCGTGATCTCGGTCTGGGACGCGGACACGATCTACAAGGTGCCACGCATGCTCCACGAGCAGGGCCTGGACGAGATGATCTGCATGAAGTTCCAGCTCCTGACCAAGCCGGCCAACCTCTCGCGCTGGGACCGGCTGGTCAAGGAAGTCGCCAACCCGAAGGGCGAGGTCACGATCGCGATGGCCGGCAAGTACACCGAGCTGTCGGACTCGTACAAGTCGCTCAACGAGGCGCTGCGCCACGCTGGCATCCACCACCACGTCAAGGTCAACATCGAGTATGTCGACTCCGAGACGCTGACGCCCGCAGCCGCCGACCAGCTGGCGAAGTACGACGCGATCCTCGTGCCCGGCGGCTTCGGCAAGCGCGGCATCGAGGGCAAGATCGTCGCGGCGCAGTACGCCCGCGAGCACGGCATCCCCTACCTGGGCATCTGCCTGGGGATGCAGGTCGCCACCATCGAGTACGCGCGCCACATGGCCGGCCTGACCGATGCCAATTCGACCGAATTCGACCCCGACACCCGGCACCCGGTCATCGCCCTGATCGACGAATGGCAGGACGCCGACGGCTCGATCCAGAAGCGCGACGCCAACTCCGACCTCGGCGGCACGATGCGCCTGGGCGCGCAGAGTTCGGACGTCAAGCCCGGCACCATCGCGCACGGCATCTACGGCGACGTCGTGACAGAGCGCCACCGCCACCGCTATGAGGCCAACGAGAAGTACCTCGGCGCGTTGCAGAACGCCGGCCTCGTCATCTCCGCGATCACCCAGCGCGAGAAGCTCACCGAGATGGTCGAGCTGCCGCAGTCGGTGCACCCGTGGTACGTGGGTGTGCAGTTCCACCCCGAGTTCAAGTCCACCCCGTGGGACGGCCACCCGCTGTTCATCGGTTATATCGACGCAGCCCTCAAGCACAAGGCAGGTCAGTAAATGCAGCTCTGCGGCTTCGACGTCGGCCTGGACCGACCGTTTTTCCTGATCGCCGGCACCTGTTCGATCGAGGGGCTGGAGATGTCCATCGACGTGGCAGGCCAACTGCAGGAAGCCTGCACCGCGCTGGGCATCCCGCTGATCTACAAGGGCTCCTTCGACAAGGCCAACCGCTCGTCCGGCACCAGCCAGCGCGGCGTGGGCATGGACGCGGGTCTGAAGATCCTCGACGAAGTGCGCCGCCAGACGGGTCTGCCCGTGCTGACTGACGTGCACGACGCCGCGCAGATCGCCGAAGTCGCCAGCGTGGTGGACGTGCTGCAGACGCCGGCGTTTCTCTGCCGCCAGACCGATTTCATCCGCGCCGTCGCCCAGAGCGGCAAGCCGGTGAACATCAAGAAGGGCCAGTTCCTCGCGCCCTGGGACATGAAGAACGTCATCGACAAGGCCCGCGCTGCCGCGAAGGAAGCCGGCCTGTCGGAAGACCTGTTCCTGGCCTGCGAGCGCGGCGTCAGCTTCGGCTACAACAACCTCGTGGCCGACATGACCAGCCTGGCCGAGATGCGCAACACCGGCGCGCCGGTGGTGTTCGACGTGACCCACTCGGTGCAGAAACCGGGCGGGCTGGGCAACGTCAGTGGCGGCGCACGCGAGATGGTGCCGGTGCTGGCACGGGCGGGTGTCGGCGTGGGCGTGGCGGGGCTGTTCATGGAAACACATCCGAACCCGGCCAAGGCCTGGAGCGACGGCCCGAACGCGGTGCCGCTGCGCCACATGCGTGCGCTGCTGGAGCAACTGGTGGCCCTTGACCGGGTGGTCAAGTCGCAACCTTTGCTCGAAAACGATTTTTCGTGTTGAGCCCTGCTTCAGGCTGGGGATTTAGGATCACGGGTTGCGTCGGATTGTTCAGCGCGGGTAACGGCCGGAAGGCACCATCCGCACACCACCGACCAGGAATTTGAAACAGGAGTGAAGCAATGAGCGCCATCGTAGACATCGTCGGCCGAGAGATCCTCGATAGCCGCGGCAACCCCACCGTCGAATGCGACGTGCTGCTGGAAAGCGGCGTCATGGGCCGTGCGGCCGTGCCGAGCGGCGCGTCCACCGGTTCGCGTGAAGCCATCGAGCTGCGCGACGGCGACAAGAGCCGTTACCTGGGCAAGGGCGTGCTGAACGCGGTCCAGAACATCAACACCGAGATCTCGGAAGCCGTGCTGGGCCTCGACGCCGCAGAACAAGCCTTCCTCGACAAGACCCTGATCGACCTCGACGGCACCGACAACAAGTCGCGCCTGGGTGCCAACGCGATGCTGGCCGTGTCGATGGCCGTCGCCCGCGCTGCCGCGGAAGAGTCCGGTCTGCCCCTGTACCGCTACTTCGGCGGCATGGGTGGTGTGCAGCTGCCGGTGCCGATGATGAACGTCATCAACGGCGGCGCCCACGCCAACAACAACCTCGACCTGCAAGAGCTGATGATCATCCCGGTCGGTGCCCCCACCTTCCGCGAAGCCGTCCGCTGGGGCGCCGAGGTGTTCCACGCGCTGAAGAAGATCATCCACGACAAGGGCATGAGCACCGCCGTGGGCGACGAAGGTGGTTTCGCCCCGAGCGTGCCGAACCACGAAGCCGCCATCCAGATGATCCTGGACGCCATCGAGAAGGCCGGCTACCGCGCGGGCGACCAGATCGCGCTCGGCCTGGACTGCGCCGCCAGCGAGTTCTACAAGGACGGCAAGTACCACCTCGAAGGCGAAGGCCTGGTGCTGACGGCCGAAGCCTGGACCGACATCCTGGCCACCTGGTGCGACAAGTACCCGATCATCTCGATCGAGGACGGCATGGCCGAAGGCGACTGGGCCGGCTGGAAGGTGCTGACCGACCGCCTGGGCAAGAACGTGCAGATCGTCGGTGACGACCTGTTCGTGACCAACACCAAGATCCTGAAGGAAGGCATCGACAAGGGCATCGCCAACTCGATCCTGATCAAGATCAACCAGATCGGCACCCTGTCGGAAACCTTCGCCGCCATCGAGATGGCCAAGCGCGCGGGCTACACGGCGGTCATCTCGCACCGCTCGGGTGAAACCGAAGACTCGACGATCGCCGACATCGCCGTGGGTCTCAACGCCGGCCAGATCAAGACCGGTTCGATGAGCCGCAGCGACCGCATCGCCAAGTACAACCAGCTCCTGCGCATCGAAGAGGACCTGGGCGAGATCGCCGTCTACCCGGGCCGCGCCGCGTTCTACAACCTGCGCTGATCCACCGGGCTGGGCATGACGACCTCGCGCGTCATCACCGCGCTGCTGCTGGCCCTGCTGGGGCTGGTGCACGCCACCCTCTGGTTTGGCAGCAGCGGCACGCCGCGCGTGCGGGAGCTGTCGGCGCAGGTCGCCGATCAGCAGACCCGCAATGCCGCGGCGCGTGTGCGCAACGACCAGTTGCAGGCCGAGCTGAAGGACCTCAAGGAAGGTCTGGCCATCATCGAGGAAAGTGCCCGCCTCGAGCTGGGCATGGTCAAGCCGGACGAGATCCTCGTGCAGTACCCGCAAGCCCCGCGGGCGAACTGACCCCCGCGGCGCTCACCCTCTCCCGAGCGCCGCGTCCACCACCTCCACCCAGTGCCGCACCGGCGTCGCGCAGCCGCCTTGCAGGTGCGTGATGCAGCCGATGTTGGCCGAGACGATCGTGTCCGGCTGCAGTGCGCTCAGGTGCGCCAGCTTGCGTTCGCGCAGCTGCTGCGACAGCACGGGCTGCAGCACCGAGTAGGTGCCCGCCGAGCCGCAGCACAGGTGGCTCTCGTCGGGCAGCGCCACCGTGAAGCCCAGTTGCCGCAAACCCTCCTCCAGCCCGCCCTTGAGCTGCTGGCCGTGCTGCAGCGTGCACGGCGGGTGCAGCGCCAGTTGGCCGGCCTGCGCCGCAGCGGCGAGCTTCGGCTGGAGGACCGGCACCAGCATCGGCAGCAGCTCGCTCAGGTCGCGGGTCACGGCGCTGATGCGCGCGGCCTTTTCGGCATAGGCCGGATCGCCCGCGAGGTGGTGGCCGTACTCCTTCACCGTCACGCCGCAGCCGGACGCGTTCATCACGATCGCCTCGACCGCTCCGCCCTCGACCAGCGGCCACCACGCGTCGATGTTGCGCCGCATGTCCGCCAGCCCGCCGCCCTGGTCGCCCAGGTGCGCCCGGATCGCGCCGCAGCAGCCAGCGCCCGGCGCGACAACCGCCTCGATGCCCGCCGCGTCGAGCACACGCGCCGTCGCTGCGTTGATGTTCGGGCTCATCGCCGGCTGCACGCAACCCGCCAGCATCAGCATCCGCCTCGCGTGTGACCGCGTCGGCGTGCCGCGCGGATCGGCGACTACCCGCTCGGGCACCTTGGCTTTCAGCGCCGCCGGCAGCAGCGGGCGCAGCGCCTGCCCGAGCGCCATCGCCGGCGCGAACAGCGGCGAGGTCAGCCCCTCCTTGAGCAGCCAGCGGGTCGCCTGCTCCAGCGGCGGGCGCTCGACGCGCGCGTCCACCAGGCGCCGCCCGATGTCGACCAGCTCGCCGTACGGCACACCCGAGGGACAGGTCGATTCGCAGTTGCGGCAGGTCAGGCAGCGGTCCAGGTGGAGCTGGGTCTCGCGCGTGGCCGGCTCGCCTTCGAGGAACTCCTTCATCAGGTAGATGCGGCCGCGCGGGCCGTCCAGCTCGTCGCCGAGGAGCTGGTAGGTCGGGCAGGTCGCGGTGCAGAAGCCGCAGTGCACGCACTTGCGCAGGATGGCCTGCGCGGCCTCGCCATCGGCAGTGCCGGCGAATTCGGGGGAGAGTTCAGTGTGCATGGGGGTGGCCGTGACCTTGGGGGTCGAACAGTCCGTGGGGATCGAAGGCAGCGCGGACCTGCCGGTTCAGCCGGGCCAGCACCGGCGACAGCGGCGCGGTGCGCGGCTCGCCCGGTGCTGCGCCGACATGGCACTCGGCATGGCCACCCGCCTGCGCGGCCGTTGTGTGCACGGCGCCGGCCGGCTCGTCGCTCAGCAGCCAGCGCTGGCCGCCGTGCCACTCGATCAGCCACTGGCCGCGCAGCCGCAGCATCGGCGCGTGTGGCGCCACCGACAGGCGCCACAGCCGCTGCCCCGCCGGCAGGCCCTGCGCGGCAAACGCCCACAGCGCGTGCGTGCGGTCGCGCAGGCCGTCCCACAGCGGCTGGGCCTGCGCCTCGGCCACGGTCTCGCCGCCGAGGCTGCGCTGTGCCGCGTCCACCGCCGCCTGCGCGCCGCTCAGGCGCAGCAGCAGCACGCCCTCGTGCCACACGCTCGCGTTCAGCGGCAGCGGCTGGCGCGACCACGTGGTGAGCTTCGCCAGCGCTTCCGGCGCACTCAGCGCAAACCGCAGCGTCGCCACCGCGATCGGCCGCGGCAGCACCTTCAGCGAGACGTCGCACAGCACGCCCAGCGTCCCCCACGACCCGGCCAGCAGCCGCGACACGTCGTAGCCGGCGACGTTTTTCATCACCTGCCCGCCGAAGCTCAGCAGCTCGCCTTTGCCGTTGAGCATCGTCGCGCCCAGCACGAAGTCGCGCACGCTGCCCACCGACGCCCGCGCCGGCCCGGCCAGCCCAGCAGCCACCATGCCGCCCACCGTGCCGCGACCACCCAGCCGCGGCGGCTCGAAGGCCAGAAACTGGCCCTGCTCCGCCAGCGCCGCCTCCAGCGTGGCCAGCGGCGTGCCGGCGCGCACGGTCACGACCAGCTCGGTCGGCTCGTAGGCGCTGATGCCGGTCAGGGGTGTCACGTCCAGCGTCCGTGCATCGGCCCGCGCCGGATCGGGGCGCCAGGCGGCCTTGCTGCCGTGGCCACGGATGTCCAGCGGCGTGCGGGTGGCGGTCGCGTCGAGGATCTGCGCGCGCAGTGTCTGCAGTGCGTCGTCCATCAGAAACGCTCCAGTTCGGGGAACGGCAGCAGGCCGCGGCTGACGTGCATCTTTCCGTACTCGGCGCAGCGCTGCAGCGTCGGGATCACCTTGCCGGGGTTGAGCAGGCCGGCCGGGTCGAACGCGGCCTTCAGCGCCAGCATCTGCGCGCGCTCCTCGGGCGAGAACTGCACGCACATCGAGTTCAGCTTCTCCACGCCGACGCCGTGTTCGCCAGTGACCGTGCCGCCCAGACGCACGCTGGTCTCCAGGATGTCGGCGCCGAACAGCTCGCAGCGGTGGAGCTGGTCCGGGTCGTTGGCATCGAACAGGATCAGCGGGTGCAGGTTGCCATCACCCGCGTGGAAGACGTTGCAGCAGCCCAGGCCGTACTTCTGCTCCATCGCCTCGATGGCGCGCAGGATCTCGGCCAGGCGCTTGCGCGGGATGGTCGAGTCCATGCACATGTAATCCGGGCTGATGCGGCCCGACGCCGGGAAGGCGTTCTTGCGGCCCGACCAGAACTTCAGCCGCTGCGCCTCGTCCCGGCTCACCGCCAGCCGGCTCGCGCCACAGCGCTGCAGCACGCTGGTCATGCGGCCGATTTCCTCCTCGACCTCCTCGGGTGTGCCGTCGCTCTCGCAGAGCAGGATGGCCGCCGCCTCCAGGTCGTAGCCGGCGTGGACATAGTCCTCCACCGCCGCCGTCATGCGCTTGTCCATCATCTCCAGCCCGGCGGGGATGATGCCGGCGGCGATCACCGCGGCCACCGCGTCGCCCGCGGCTTCCACGGTGTCGAAGCTGGCCATGATGCAGCGGGCGAGCTTGGGCTTCGGCACCAGCTTGACCGTGACCTCGGTCGTCACCGCCAGCATCCCCTCGCTGCCGATGAGCACGCTCAGCAGGTCCAGCCCGGGTGCGTCGAACGCCTCGCCGCCGAAGGTCACCGGCTCGCCCTCGGCGGTGTAGCCCTTCACGGCCAGCACGTTGTGCAGCGTCAGGCCGTATTTGAGGCAATGCACGCCGCCCGAGTTCTCCGCCACGTTGCCGCCGATGGTGCAGGCGATCTGGCTCGACGGATCCGGCGCGTAGTAGAGGCCGAACTTCGCGGCGGCCTCGCTGATCGCCAGGTTGCGCACGCCGCATTGCACGACCGCGAGGCCTGCGTCCGCGTCCAGCCGCAGGATCTTGTTGAACTTGGCCAGCGACAGCGTGACACCTTCGCGGTGCGGCATGGCGCCACCCGACAGGCCGGTGCCAGCGCCGCGCGCGACCACCGGCACACCCATCGCGTGACAGATGCGCAGGATCTCGGCGACCTGCGCGTCGGTCTCGGGCAGCGCCACCAGCAGCGGGCGCTCGCGGTAGGCGGTCAGGCCGTCGCACTCGTAGGGCGTGACATCGGCGCGGCGCGACAGCAGCGCGTGCGCCGGCAGCACCGTGCGCAGGCGGGCCAGCACGGCGGCCTGGCGGGCGTCGCGGGCGGCCTCGTCCAGGCGGGGTTCGGGGGTCTGGGTCGACACGGCGGGGTCTCCTCACCCGGGGCGGGTGCACTGCCGTGGATCCTGGCGGAACGGACCGGTGTCCGCGTGAGAGTTGTTGTGCGGGGGCGTGAGCGATTTTCAATCGTTCAATAGCGCATCCGCACCCCCGTCGCCAGGGTCAGCCCGGTCGCCTGCCGGCGCACCTGGTCGCGCATCAGGACGGCGTAGACGTCGGTCTGCTTCGAGAGGTCGTAGTCGTAGCCCAGGCTGAACGTCTGGTGCTTGCGATCGATCGCCGGACCGTCGGCCAGGGTCTGCGC
This sequence comes from uncultured Sphaerotilus sp., assembly GCF_963924895.1. Classification (NCBI taxonomy): domain Bacteria; kingdom Pseudomonadati; phylum Pseudomonadota; class Betaproteobacteria; order Burkholderiales; family Sphaerotilaceae; genus Sphaerotilus; species uncultured Sphaerotilus sp. The sequence continues at coordinate 89,730 of NZ_CAWURG010000012.1, read as the reverse complement.
GAATTGCAGCATCACATTGCCCGCGCCCAGCGGCACCAGCGCGCCGACGCTGACGATGCGGCTCTTCACGTCGAAGCTGCGGTCGTCGGTGCGGGTGTACTGCGCCAGCAGCTTGCCCAGCCCGGCGTTGTAGACGCCGGCGATCTGCCAGATCCGCTCGTCGGTGCCCAGCGGCTGGCGCTCGTCGTGGCGGGTGCGCTGCAGGTTGAGCGCGACGGTGGCCAGGCCGCGGGCGTAGACCAGGCTCAGGCCGGTGTTGGCGTGGCGGCCGATGCGGTCCTCGCCCGCGTGCACGACCTTGACCGTCAGCCCGCCCCAGTTCGGCGAGGTCCAGCCGATGGCGCGGTCCCAGTACAGGTCGCCCTGCGCGCCGCCGAGCGGGCCGCTCAGGAAGGTGTGGCGCAGCGCGGGCGAGAAGCCGGGTGACGGGCCGAAAGCGTTGAAGCGGCCAGTGGCCTCGAACAGCGGCGTGCTGAAGCGGCCGAGCTTGAGCGTGCCGTAGCGGGCATTGGCGATCGAGAGGCTGGACTCGCGGGACCAGAACGGATCGAGGTCGTTGCGGCCCTGCTCGCCGGTGTTGACGCGCAGGAAGGATTCGAGCGTGAAGCCGACCGACCAGCCCTCGTCGAGCAGCTCGCGCCCGGTGATGCCGAAGCGGCTGGTCGCCATCTGGCCGCTGCGCACGGCGTTGTCCACCAGACCGCCGCTGGCCTGGAAGCGGCCGACCGAGGCGTCGAGGACGCCGTAGAGGTTCAGCGTGAACTGGGCCTGGGCGGGCGGTGCCACCGCCAGTCCGGCCACGAGCATCAGCCCTGCGAGCAGCACCCGCCACACCGCGCGAATCGGGGACACCATGGTCAGCCTCCTTGTCCTTGCCACCAGGGCAGCGCCAGCAGCCACGCCCCGTTCATCGCCGCATGCAGCGCGATGCAGGGACCGACCTGCCGCGTGCGGGCGTACACCACCCCGAGCAGCACACCGGGCAGCACGGTCGCCAGCGCCAGGCCCGCCGACCGCGTCGCCAGATGCGCCAGACCGAAGGCCAGCGCCGACAGCGCCACCGCCAGACCCGCGCGCCAGCCGCGCCGCAGCAGGCCTTCCAGCAGCCCGGCGCGGAACACCAGCTCCTCCGTCACCGGCGCCAGCACCAGCAGCAAGGCCCAGCGCGGCAGATCAGCGGCGAGCATCGCGCCCTCCCCGGCGGCGCCGACGCGCCACCAGCACCCCGAGTGCACCGACCGACAGCAGCGCCAGCAGCGGGTCGACGCCCCCTTCCGAGCGCACACCCGAGGCGATCGAGCAGCCACCGCCGGAGTCGGGCGGCGGGTCGGTGCCGCGGCCAGAGAGCGTGACCTGCAGCGGCTGGGCGAGGCCGGCGGCGGCGATGGACAGGGTGCCGGCCACTGCGGTGGCGCGGTCCGGGGCGAGTGCCAACCGCAGCGTGCAGGACTGGCCCGGCACCAGCGCGAACGACAACGGCAACGGCAACGGCGCCACCGGACAGGAGCCGCCCACCCGCACGAACGGCCCGTCGAGCGCCACCGCGGTGACCTGCAGCGCGCCACTGCCGCTGCTGGACAGCAGCACTTCCTGCGGCGCCGACTGCGCGCCCACTGCCGTGTCGGCAAAGGCGAGCGCCGTGGTGGACAGCGTCGCAGCGGGCGCCGGACCGGCCAGCCCGGTGCCCGTCAGCACCAGACGCGGCGGCAGGGTGCCGGTCGAGGCGAGCTGCACCTCGGCAGACTGCAAGCCGGCCAGCGTGGGCATGAAACGGACGTCGACCTGGCAGGTCACCCCTTCCAGCAGCACCAGCCCCGGCGTGCAGGTGCCGCCGACCGAAAACGCGGCCGGCTGGGCGCCGATCGCATTGAGGATCTGCAGCATGACACCCCCCGGCCCCTGGTTGCGCACCGTGGCCGACTGCACTGGCGACACCGTGCCCGCCGACACGTCTCCGAAGGCCAGCGTCGTCGCCACCGGCGACCAGACCAGCACCGGCAGCGCCGCGGCCACACCCCGCCCGGTCAGCGAGACGGTGTGCGGCGAGCCGGCCGCGTCGCTGTTCAGGGTCAGCGCGCCGGTGGAGGTGGCACCGGCGGCGGTCGGCGCGAAGGCGACATCGACGGTGCAGTCGGCGCCAGCGGCCAGCGCGGCGCCGCAGGTGGTCGCCGCGCGGCTGAAGCCGGCGCCGGACACGGTCAGCCCGGCAATCGCCATCGCTGCGGTGCCGCTGTTGCGCAAACTCACGCTGCGCGGCGCGTACAGGCCACCGACGCTCTGGGGGCCGAAGTCGACCAGGGCGCTGGAGAAGGTCACCGCGGGGGCCGGCACGGGAACCCCCGTGCCCGCGAGCGTGACGACCGCGTTGCCGTTGCTGGCGTTGGAGTTGATCGCCAGTGCCGCACTGCGTGCACCGAGTGCTGCGGGCTGGAAGGTGACGGACACAGTGCACGGGGCCCCGACGGCCAGCGGCGTGCCGACCACACAGGTGCCGCCAAGGCTGAAGTCGCCAAGGGCTGTGCCGGAGACGGACAGCGCCGACAGCGTCAGCGGCGCCGTGCCGCTGTTGGTCAGCTGGAGTGACTGGGCTGTGCTGGCCGTGCCCAGCGTCTGGCTGGCAAACGTCAGCGCGGTTGCATTGAGCTGGATCGCTGGGGCCGGGGCTGGTGTCGCCGTGCCGACGAGCGCGATCGACCCGGGGCTGCCGCTGGCGTTGTGGGTGACGGGCAGCGTGGCGTTGCGGCTGCCCGCCGCCGCCGGGGCGAAGCGCACCAGCAGCGTGCAGCTGGTGGAAGGCAGGACCGGCCCGCCGCTGCAGGTGCTGGCCGCATCGACACTGAACTCGGCCGCCTGGGCACCGGTCGGCGCGCCGAAGGACAGGGTCAGGTTGGCGTTGCCGGTGTTCGTGAGGCTCGTGCTGGTGGTGAACGGCGTGCCAACGACTGCCGTGGCCGAGAGGCTGGCCGGCAGGCTGAGCTGCGGCGCCAGCACGATGGCGGTGCCCTGCAGCGCGACCGTGCGCGCGGGCGGCACCGGATCGGCCGCGGCGCCGGACAGGCTGAGGTGAAAGGTGGCAGTGCGCGTGCCCGCCGCGGTCGGCGCGTAGCGGATGGACAGCGTCGTCGAGCCTTGCGCCGGCACCGTGCCGGGACAGCCGCCGCCGACCTGGAAGTCGCCCGGGTTCGTGCCGCTCAGGCTGCAGGTGTAGCCCAGCGCCTTGCCGCGCTCATTGCTGATGACGATGTCCTGCAAGCCGGGGGCGACGGCACCGACCGCCGTCAGCGGGAAGGCCGGCATCGAGGAGGTCACCGTGGCATCACGAACGCGGACGAGGTATGCGCGCACGGCGTTCAGATCGGCCACCGAGTAGGCCCCGGCAATGCCCGCCCCCATCGACACATTCGCGGTGATGGCCGAACGCAGCGCCGATTCCGACACCAGCGCCGCCGCGTTCTGGACAATCTTGCCGTAGGTCGCGCTGTCGGAGGGCAGGTCGGGCGGCGTGCCGTGGCAGGCCGCGCACGAGGTGCCCGGCGTCGTCGTCGTGGACCAGGCTGCTGGTGCGGCAGCCGTGGCCATCGCAGGCAGTGCCGCCAGCACCAGCCCCGCCGCCCACCCTCTCCAGCCCGTCGTCCTGTCCATGTCCGCTCCCTGAACCAGATCGCCCTGCCTGCCCTGCCCGCCCTGCCCGCTCAGCCGCACTCCACCACCTTGAACTCCACCCGCCGATCCAGCGCATCCCGCTGGTCATCGGTCCCGATGCCGATCAGCGCCTCGCGCGAGCCCACGCCGTCCGAGCTGAGCCGCGCCGCGAGCCGCCGGTTCTTCTGCACGAGCAGCTTTTCCACCGCCTGTGCCCGCTGGCGTGACAGCACCTCGTTGGCGCTGGCCAGCCCGGTGCGGCTGCTGTGGCCGACGATGCGGACGCAGGCATTGGCCGCGCCGACCTGCGTGGCCAGCGCCTCCATCCAGACGGTGTACTGGTTGGCCAGATCCGCGGCGGTCAGGAAGCTGGTGCGCCCCGGCTGGAACAGGATCTTCATCGGCAGGCGCTTGGCGTCGAGCCCGACATCGACGATCTGGCGGAACGCCGTCTCCGCCCGGTCGCGCTGGCCCAGGCGCCAGCTCGTCAGGTACAGCCCGTTGAGCACGCGCAGATCCCCCGGATCGGCGAGCCCCGCCGCCTCGCCATACAGCCGGTTCGCCTCCGGCACCTTGCCGGCCCCATAGGCCAGCACCGCCTCGTTGAGCACCGCCTCGGCCGGCAGCCGCGCGAGGTAGTCGGGGTCGGCCGGATCGCCGAGGCGGGTGTTGACCTGGCAGGAGTTGATGTAGGCGGCCACGGTCTTGTCACGGTGCCAGGTCGGGCTGTCGCGGTAGAAGGGCAGCGGCTCGGCGTTGACGCTGTCGGGCGTGGCGCGGTCGAGCTTCTTGGCCACGACCCGGCCACTGCGCAGGTCGATCAGCGTGAGCCAGATGCGGTAGGCATCGGGCGCGGTGTCCACGGCCGGCTTCGTGTTGACGGGCGTGAGCGTGCCGATGAGCAGCAGCGGTTTGCGCGCCAGCGTCTCGCGGGTGAGCGGGCGCAGGGTCCAGCCCGGCTGCTGGCGGCGCAGGCTGGCGGCGAGGTCGGCGCCCATCTGCTCCGTGCCGGTGGTGCGCGCGCCGGTCCCGGCGTCGATCAGCGGGTCGATGACGATCTCGCGGGCCTCGGCGCCAAGCGAGGCGCTGGCCTGCGTGAACAGCCCGCCACCGGCCCGGTCGACCGCCGCCGTGAAGGGGATCGGCTCGGGCGGCGTCTCGTTGGCGCGGACACGGTCACTGGCGGCCGGGCTGACCGGGGGCGCACCCACCGGCGTGGCAGCTCCGCGGACCGGCTCGACCTGACCGCACGCAGCCAGCGCGCACGCCGCAGCCAGCACCGCGACACGAAGGACATCCAGGGCAAGGCGACGGGACAGGCAGGTCATCGGGGAACTCCAGGTTCCAGGCATTGATCGAGGCCGTTCAGCGGCGCGGGTAGACCGGGTCATCCGCAGCGCCGACACAGCCCAGGAAACGCTGCATCAGGGCCGCCAGCGTTGGATCCGCCTGGGCGCGGCGCATCAGGTTGTCGTGGGTGATGAGCGCATTGGCCATCGAGCTGCTGCGCTCCAGATTCGGGCCGCCCCCGCAGACATGGCTGCGGCCGAGCAGCGCCGCCGGCTGGCTGTCCCAGTCGAAGCTGTCGCGCATCGCGGCGTGGCAGGTGCGGCAGGAGGTGCCGATGACGCGGCGGTAGAACTCCGCCGCCTCGGGCGGCTGACCGGCGGCGACCGTCCAGGCAGGAGGCACATAGGCCTTGTCGAGCTGCGTGCCACCGGACGCATACCAGCCCTGCACCAGCGCGGCCGTGGCCTTCGCCGGCTGGGTGGCGACCACCAGTTCGTTGAGGCGCTTGAGCGCGGCGCCCTGCACCGGCTCGGTCAGGTCGAGCACGCTGGAGAACAGGTAGTTGCCGGTGTCGAAAGGCAGGAAGTTCGACCCCAGGTTCGGCGACGGGTTGCCGAGCGCCGGGAACCGCCCGGCGTACTGCGCGCCGCCGTGGCAGGCCACGCAGGCGCCGGGCATGAACTTCTCGCCGCGGCCGTCGAGGTTGACCGACAGCAGCAGGCGCCCGTCCGGCCCGAAGGTGAGGAACTTCGTGTAGGGCCGGTCGCCGTTGGTGCCCGGCGTGACCGACCAGTCCATCGCGACGCAGGCGATCTGGCGCTCGTCGGCCAGCGCGGTGGCGATGACCTCGTCCACCTCGGACCCCGTGGGCGCCGCCGCACTCGGGCCGGGGTGATTGCAGACGTAGAAGGCGACATCGTTGGCCGCCGACTGCGTGGCGACCATGCGTCGCACGAGGTTGAGGTCGATGCGGTTGATGTAGGTGGCACGCACCTCGGCATTGCCGGCGGTGTAGGGGGCCAGGTGGCGGGCGCGCTTCCAGTCGTCGAAGGAAATCGCGTCGGTCGGCTGGCCCTGCGCGTCGCAGTCGGCTGCAGCGCCGATGGCGCGGTAGTAGCGGCAGGCGCTCTGGCGCGTGTCCAGGCCCTTGTAGGTCAGGAAGCGGTCCGGGCCGGGCAGCGCGTTCGACGCGGCATCGGTTTCCGGGACGACCATCTGGCCGCGCACATTGCCGTCCGGGCCGGTGGCGATGACGCGGGTGATGGCCGGTGCGTGGTTGGCCAGCGTGTACGAGCGCTCGACCGGTCGCCCGGCGGCGTAGCCTGCGGCGTCGGCCGGCACTGGCAGCCGCGCCTCGTCCCGGCCGCAGCGCACTTGCAGCGTCAGCGCCTCGTGCACGCCCACGGGGGCATCCAGCGCGTAGTCCCCGTAGGCGTTGACCCGCAGCGGCCGGGTCACCGCCGAGCCATCGGCGCGCAGCAGCTGCACGGTCGCCGCGTCCTCGATGCCCGCGAAGCCGTCGCGCCAGCCGCAGACCCGGCCGTCCGCCAGCGCGATGTGGCCGTGCAGCCGCAGGTTCTGCGCCGCGCTGAGGTCGAGGGCATGGGTGTTGACCATCGGGGATTCAACACCGACCGGCAGCGTGCCGCAGGCCCGCTTCACGAGATCGTGGGCTGCCGTGCAGCTCAGATCGTAGGTGCCTGCAGCGAGTTTTGGCAGCGCCGCCTGACCGCGCCAGTCGGTGGTGGCGCTGGCGCGCACGGCCGGATCCGCCTGTTGCACGGCCTCGACCAGCACGTCGGGCCGGTAGACGGTGCGGGTGGCTGCGGGCGCGGCGCTGCCGACGGGTGGCTGGAACTCCGGGGATCCGGCATCGACCGTGACGCGGGCCGTGGCGCCGGTGGTGTCGGGCACGGCGGGTGCCGTGAACTGGCGGGCAGCGGGTGTCGGGGCCGGGATCTGCAGCGCGTCGGTGGCCACGGCGTACTGCTGCACCGTGTGGCCGCCGCGGCCATCGGTGACGGTGACGTAGGCGAAATGCACGCCGGGGCCGTCGGGCATGGTCCAGACGACCTGCGGCGCATCGGCGTTCTGGATGGTGCCGGCGGTGACGCGCCACTGGTAGTGCAGGGTGTCGCCATCCGGGTCGGCCGCCGCTGCGCTCAGGTAGGTGCGGGTCGGGCCGCCGGGCGAGCCGCTGCCGCCATCACCTCCCCCGCAGGACGCCAGCACCAGCACGAGCGTACTGAGCAGCGCCAGTGCCACCACACCCCCCATGCCCCAAGCTGGCCGGTCCATGCTGCTGACCTCCCCGTCCGCTGCGTTGCCTGAAATCAGACTAACGAGCCAGGTCGATCAGATCAACCGCCCCTCGGGGCGCATGTGACTTTCGGCCACGCACTCAACTGCCCAGGGCCTGCCGCAGCCAGTCCGCGAACGCCGCGCACTCCCAGCGCTCCATCGCCCCCGGCTGCCAGCACAAGTGGTGGTGTTGCGGCGAAGCCACCGCCCGCGGCGACAGGCGCACCAGCCGCCCGCTGTCCAGCCAGGCCGCGCCCAGCCGCCGCCGCAACAGCGTCACGCCGAAACCGCAGGCCGCGGCGTCCAGCATCAGCCCGACGTCGTTGAACTGCGCCCCTTGTCGCGGCTCCGGCAGGTCCAGCCCGCAGGCGCGGAACCAGGTGCTCCACGGCTCCAGCGGGCTGCGGATCAGGCGCACGCGGCCGATGTCGCCGGCAGTGTCGAAGGTGCCGAGCGGGCCGACCTCGTGCAGGTACTGCGGGCTGCAGGCCGGAAAAACCTCGTCGCTCAGCAGGCGCACCTGCTCGACATCCGCGTAGGGGCCGGGGCCGTAGCGGATCTCCAGGTCGGCCTCCTCGGAGGTGACGTTGGTGAAGGGAATCACCACCTGCAGCACCAGCTCGATCTCCGGCCACGCCTGGCGGAACAGCGCCAGCCGCGGCAGCAGGATCTCGCGCGAGAAGGTCGGCGTCACCGCCACGCGCAAGGGCGTGCTGCGCCGCTCGACCACCGCGCCGGGCACCTGCTGCAGCGCCAGCAGCCCTTCGCGCACCCGGGCCAGGTAGGTCGCGCCTTCCGGCGTCAGGCTGAAATCCGCGCGGGCGAAGAGCTTCACGCCGAGCTGGGATTCGAGCTGGCGCAGGCGGTGGCTGACGGCGCTGGGCGTGACGCTGAGTTCGTCCGCGGTGCGCGTGACACTGCGCAGCCGGGCCAGCGATTCGAAGGCGGCGAGGCAGTGGATCGGCGGGATTCGGCGGATGGCATCGGGGTGCATGGCGTGCCATGATCGTCGATTGGTCACACTCTGACACCCCCGGCCCGTCCGGACTGCCGCGAAAGACTCCGCCGATGGACGCCATCACCGCCGCCCTGCAACCCATCCTCATTCCCGCGTTCACGCTGTGGGACGCGCCCTTCACCTGGCTGGAGCTGATCGCCTTCGTGCTGTCGATCGCGATGGTCTTCGCCAACATGCGCGTGCGGCCGGTCGCATGGCCGCTGGCGATCGTGGCCTCGCTGCTCTACTTCGGGCTGTTCTGGAGTGGCAAGCTCTACGGCGACGCCTCGCTGCAGATCTTCTTCGCCGTCGTTGGCGCCTGGGGCTGGTGGCAATGGCTGCGCGGCAGCGACGACGGCGCCCCGCTGGTGGTGCGCCACCTGAGCGCGGCGCAGCGGCTGCCGGTGGTGGCCGCGGGCTTCGTGCTGTGGCCGGCGATCGGCTGGTTCCTGGACCACTACACCGACACCGACGTGCCCTACTGGGACGCCTTCCCCACCGCCTTCAGCCTCGTCGGCCAGTGGCTGCTGGGCCGCAAGTACGTCGAGAACTGGCCGACGTGGATCGTGGTCAACGTCGTCAGCGTCACGCTGTTCGCCTACAAGGGCTACTACCTGACCGTGCTGCTGTACGCGATCTTCATCGTGCTGTCGGTGGTGGGTTGGAAGGCCTGGCGGACGCAGGTGAGCCACCCCTGATGGCGGCGCGGATCATCGCGCTGGTCGGGGCCGAAAGCACGGGCAAGTCCACCCTGGCCCGGCAACTGGCCGACGCGCTGCGCGCCGACGGGCTGGTCGTGGCGGAGATCGACGAGACCCTGCGCACATTCTGCGACGCGCGTGGCCGCACGCCCCGGCAGGACGAGCAGGCCGCCATCGCCGCCGAGCAGACCCGCCGCATCGCCGCCGCGCGCGACGCCCGGCTGCTGCCGGTCGACGTGGTGGTGGCCGACACGACGGCGATCATGACCGCGGTCTACAGCGAACTCGTGTTCGGCGACACCACGCTCTACCCGCAGGCGCTGGCCGACCACCGCCAGGCCGACCTCACGCTGCTGATGGCGCTCGACCTGCCCTGGGTTGCCGACGGCCTGCAGCGCGACGGGCCGCAGGTGCAGCAACCGGTCGATGCGCTGCTGCGCGGGGCGCTGCTGGGGGCGGGCATCGGCTTCTCGGTGGTCAGCGGACAGGGGCCGCAGCGGCTGGCCAATGCCCGTGCGGCGTGGGCCGCCGCACAGCGCCAGACCTCCGCACAGCCCCGCGCATCCGGCGGCTGGCGGCACCACTGCGGACGCTGCGGCGACCCGTTCTGCGAACAGCATCTTTTTTCACGCTGACCCGGCAGGCGTGCCCGACCTACGGGAACGGCCCGCAGATCCCCATGGCAGCATCGCCGCCGTGACTGCGCGCACCCCCTCTCCTGCGGCCTCGGGCCACCTCGCCCACCTGCCCTCGCTCGACGGCCTGCGCGGCATCGCCGTCCTGCTGGTGCTGCTGCACAACTTCGACGTGCTCGACCTGGGCGGCGCGCATGCGCTCGGGCCGTTGCTGGTCAAGGAGTTCTTCTACATCGGCTGGATCGGCGTGCAGCTGTTCTTCGTGCTCAGCGGCTACCTGATCACGCGCGGACTGCTGGTCACGCAGGGCCAGCCGGACTACTTCGAGCGCTTCTTCCTCAAGCGGGTGCTGCGGATCTTCCCGCTGTACTACCTGGCGCTGCTGGTGTTCCTGGTGCTGCTGCCAGCCACCGGATGGGTGGAGCAGCGGTCGATGCAGTACAGCCCGCTGTGGCTGTGGGCCTACCTGTCGAACTGGACCACGCCGTTCGAGCCCACGGGCGGCCCGCTGCCGCACTTCTGGTCGCTGGCGGTGGAAGAGCAGTTCTACCTCGTCTGGCCGCTGCTGCTGTGGAAGCTGCGGCTGCGCCACGTCTGGTGGCTGTGCCTGGGACTGACGGCGCTGAGCCCGCTGCTGCGCCTGCTGCTGGTCCGGCAGGGGTTTCCGGACGAGGCGCTCTACGAATTCACCTTCAGCCGCATGGACGCGCTGACCGCCGGCGCCGCGCTGGCCGCGTGGGACCACGGCCGCGCGCTGCATGGCGCCACCCGCTGGCGGGCCTGGCATCTGCAGCTGCTCGGCCTGCTGCTGCTCGTGGCGGCGGCGGTGGCCTCGCATGGCTTCCGGCGCATCGGTGCCCTGCCGCAGGTGCTGGGCTACAGCCTGCTGGCACTCAGCTTCGCGGCCCTCACCGGCTGGGCCGTGCTGACCGACCAGGCGCGCAGCCGCGGCGCCAGTGTCAGCCGCTGGAGCGCCGTGCTGCGCTGGCCGGTGCTGCGGCGCTTCGGGCAGTACAGCTACGCGATCTACGTCTTCCACAAACCGCTGCAGGACCTCGTCGGCGAGCCACTGCTGGTGCGCTGGACCGGCCAGGTGCACACGGCGGATCTCGGTGTCGCGCTGGGCTATTTCGCGGGCGCGACCACGGTCACCTTCGGCGTGGCCTGGCTGTCGTGGCACCTGTTCGAGCGCCACTTCCTGGCGCTGAAAGACCGGCTGTCGGCACCCCCTGCCCGGCCGACCCAGCACGGCATCCGCGGCACGGTGACGGCCGCGCAGCGCCGCCGCTTCAGGGAGCCGAAGGCAGCGGTGCGGGTTGCCCTTCTAGGTAGGCGAGTTCCTCCTCGCTGAAGCCGGCCTGCAGGCGCGCCGCGCGGTTGAACGGTGGACGCAGCCGCGGCGCCTCGTACTGCGCCACCAGCACGCGGTAATGCGCCACCGGATCGAGCCCCGCGCGTTCGCAGGCCCAGCGGTACCAGTGGTTGCCGATCGCCACATGCCCGACCTCGTCGCGCAGGATGACGTCAAGGATCTCCACCGCGCGCAGGTCGCCCGCCCGGCGCAGCTTGGTCTGGATCAGCGGCGTGGCGTCCAGCCCGCGCGCCTCCAGCGTGCGCGGCACCAGCGCCATGCGGGCCACGAAGTCCCCGCTGGTCTTGCGCGTCATGGTCCACAGGCCGTCGTGGGCCTCGAAATCGCCGTAGACGTGGCCGAGCGTGGCCAGGTGCTCCGCCACCAGCAGGTGGTGGGTGGATTCCTCGGCGGCCACGCGCAGCCAGTCGAGGTAATACGCTGGCGGCAGGCCAGGGAAACGCCAACAAGCATCCAGGGCCAGGTTGATCGCGTTGAATTCGATGTGCGCGATCGCGTGCATCAGCGCGGCCCGTCCCTCCAGCGTGAACGGCGAGCGCGGCGGCACCCCGTCCGCCCGCACCAGCACCGGCCGCGCAGGGCGGCCGGGCAGATCGGCGGGCTCGGCCAGCACGGCGGCGGGGTCGAGCGGCAAGGTCTCCGCCTGCGCCCAGAGGGCCTGCACGGCGTATGCTTTGCGCACCGGATCGGCGATGCACAAGGCCTCAAGGGCCAGTTGTCGTAAGTCCATCCCTGGAATTTTCCCCCTAATTTCTCCCTTTTCCCGCAAGGCAAGGAGTGGCAATGGCCATCTTTCAGCTCGGCGAACATGCGCCGCAGATCCACCCGACGGCGTTTGTCGCCGACAACGCACAGCTCATCGGCCGCGTCCACATGGCCGAGGACAGCAGCGTCTGGTTCGGCGTGGTCGTGCGCGGCGACACCGACGACATCCGCATCGGCCGCGGCAGCAATGTGCAGGACAACACCGTGCTGCACACGGACGACGGCATCGAACTGGTGATCGGTGAGAACGTCACCGTCGGCCACCAGTGCATGCTGCACGGCTGCACCATCGGCGACCACTCGCTGATCGGCATCGGCGCCATCGTGCTCAACGGCGCGAAGATCGGCGCCCACAGCATCGTCGGCGCGGGCGCCCTCGTCACCGAAGGCAAGGAATTCCCGGACTACTCGATGATCCTGGGCAGCCCCGCCAAGGTGGTGAAGACGCTCACGCCCGAACAGGCGGCGCAGTTCGCCCAGGGCGCCGCCCACTACGTGGCCAACGCCCAGCGCTACCAGCGCGACCTGAAGCAGGTGACCCGATGAGCAGCAGCGATCTCCAGAACGGCGAACTCCACAAGTTCATCTTCGAGGGCCTGCCGGTGCGCGGCGTGCTGGTGCGGCTGACCGGCGCGTGGACCGACATCCTGGCCCGGCGGGCCCAGTCCGGTGGGTATCCGGCCCCGGTGCGGCAGCTGCTGGGCGAGATGACCGCGGCCGCCGCGCTGATGCAGGCGGGCATCAAGTTCAACGGCTCGCTGATCCTGCAGATGCAGGGCGACGGGCCGGTGGCGCTGGCGGTGGCCGAAGCGCAATCGGACCTCTCGCTGCGCGCGACGGCACAGATCACGGGCGAGATCCCGGAAAATGCCCGGCTCGAAGCGCTGCTGAACGTGCACGGCCGCGGCCGCTGCGCCATCACGCTCGACCCCAAGGACCGCCAGCCCGGCCAGCAGTCCTACCAGGGCGTGGTGCCGCTGCACGGCGACCGGGGCGAGCCGCTGCAGAACCTCTCCGAGGTGCTGGAGCACTACATGCTGCAGTCCGAGCAGCTCGACACCCGGCTGGTGCTGGCCGCCGACGACCACGTCGCGGCCGGTCTGCTGATCCAGCGCCTGCCGATCGAGGGCGAAGGCAACCTCGGCGGCCGCAGCAACGAGGACGAGATCGGACTGAACGAAGCCTTCAACCGCATCGCCCATTTCGCCGCCACGCTGACGCAGGAAGAGCTGCTGACGCTGGACACGCCCACCATCCTGCACCGCCTGTTCTGGGAAGAGGAGCTGCGCCTGTTCGAGCCGATGACGCCGCGCTTCGCCTGCACCTGCTCGCGCGAGCGGGTCGGGCGGATGCTGGTCAGCCTGGGCCGCGAGGAAATCGAGAGCGTGCTGGCCGAGCAGGGGCAGGTGGAGGTGACCTGCGAGTTCTGCGGCCAGCGCCAGACCTTCGACCCGGTCGATGCGGCGGAGCTGTTCCTGTCCGCCGCTGCGCACGTGCCGGGGTCGCCGACGGTCCAGTGAAACCGGAAGGTCAGGCCGTCAGGGCACGGCGCAGGACCCCGGCGCAGAGGTCCACCGCCGTGTTCGCCTCGTCGAGCACCCGGCCCATGGTGATGAAGCCGTGGATCTGGCGCTCGAAGCAGAGGTACTGCACCCGGTTGCCGGCCGCACTCAGGCGGTCGGCGTACTGGCGGCCCTCGTCGCGCAGCGGGTCGAAGCCGGCGGTGAGGACCAGCGCTGGCGGCAGGTTCTGCAGGTCCTCGCGCAGCAGCGGCGAGGCGCGCCAGTCGCTCCACTGCCCGGGATCCGGCATGTAGTGGCCGCGGTAGTAGGCGATCGAGTCGGCGGTCAGCATGTAGCCCTGGGCACAGGCCGTGTGCGAGGGTGCCACGGCGCGCATGTCGGTCGCCGGGTAGACCAGCAGCTGGAAGGCGATCGGCAGATCGCCCGCATCGCGCGCCGCCAGCGCCACCACCGCCGCCAAGTTGCCGCCCGCGCTGTCGCCACCGATGGCCAGCCGGGTCACGTCGAGTGCCAGTTCGCCCGCGTGCGCATGCACCCAGCGGGTGGCGGCCAGCGTGTCGTCGACCGCGGCCGGAAACCGGTGCTCCGGCCCCATGCGGTAATCGACCGACACCACCGCGCAGCCCGCCCCATTGGCCAGCTGGCGGCACAGCGTGTCGTGCGTGTCGCGGTCGCCGATGGTCCAGCCACCGCCGTGGTAGTAGACCAGCACCGGCAGCACGGCCTGCGGCGCTGCACCGGCCGGGCGGATCAGCCGCAGCGGAATGTCGCCATGCGGCCCGCTGGCCACCAGCTCCTGCACCAGCGACACCGCGGGTGGATCGGGCTGCGTGAAGAAGCGACGCTCGCGGAAGAAGCGGCGCGCCTCCTCGGGCGTCAGCAGGTGGGTGGGTGGCACGCCGCGCGCGGCGACGAGGTCCATCAGGGCACGGGCTTGGGGATCGAGCAACATCGTCACCTCGGCGACAGGGTGGAACAGACAGCGGTACTGCGGCGGATCAAGTCGCGCAGCAACTCGGGCAAACCGCCGGAATCAGGGTGCAAAGGCCCCTTAAACTGACAAGTCTGCGCCTGTTGAAGGCATTCGCTGATTCTCCGACTTCCAAGTTCATCAGGATACCCATGACGCATTCCCGGACCACCCGCCGCTTCCTGAAAACCTCCAGCCTGCTGATCGCCGGTCTGGTGCTGGCCGCCTGTGGCAAGCAGGAAGCCCCCGCCCCGGCCGCGCCGGCCGCATCGACTGCCGCAGCGCCCCCGCCAGCCGCCAAGGTCTACGTCGTCGGCACGGACGCCGCCTACGCCCCGTTCGAGTCGCAGAACGAGAAGGGCGAGATCGTCGGCTTCGACATCGACGTCGTCTCGGCCGTGGCGAAGAAGGCCGGCATCGAGGTCAAGTTCGTCAACACGCCGTGGGAAGGCATCTTCAACAACCTCACCCAAGGCGACCGCGACCTGCTGGTCTCGGCGATCACGATCACCGACGAGCGCAAGCAGACGATGGACTTCTCGGCGCCCTACTTCGACGCGCAGCAGCTCATCGCGGTCAAGGCCACCTCGAAGATCACCAGGTTCGACGACCTGAAGAAGCTCAAGGTCGGCGTGCAGACCGGCACCACCGGCGACGAGGTCGTCAGCAAGCTGCTCGGCAAGACCAGCACGTCCATCAAGCGTTTCGAATCGACGCCGCTGGCGCTGAAGGAACTCGAAGCCAGCGGCGTGGACGCGGTCGTGGCCGACAACGGGGTCGTGATCCACTACGTGACGAACAATGCCGGCGCGACGTTCAAGACCGTCAGCGACACCGCGTTCACCCCCGAGCAGTACGGCCTGGCCGTCAACAAGGGCAACGTCGAGCTGCTGGAGAAGGTCAACAAGGGCCTGGCCGACATCAAGGCCGACGGCACCTACGCCAAGATCTACGCCCAGTACTTCGGCGCGGCACCGGCCGCCGCCGTCGTCAAGTAAGCAGCGGCACGCCCCAGGACTGCCGCCACAGCTCGAACTCGGCGGCAGGCATCGGGCGGGCAAACAGGAAGCCCTGCCCCTGGTCGCAACCGAGGTCCGCCAGCAAGCCGCACTGGCCCTCGGTTTCCACCCCCTCGGCGACCACCTTCAGCCCGAGGCCGTGGGCCAGCGCGATGATGGTGCCGGCGATGCTCAGGTCGCGGCCGTCACGCTCGATGCTGTTGACGAAGCTGCGGTCGATCTTGAGCACGTCCACCGGCAGGTGCTTGAGGTAGGACAGGCTGGAATAGCCCGTGCCGAAGTCGTCGATCGACAGCGTCACCCCCGTGCGCCGCAGTTCGCCGAGCAGCGCCCCCGGCTCGCCACCGGCGTCCATCAGGGTCGACTCGGTGATCTCCAGCTCCAGCACGTTCGGCGGCAGCGCATGCTCCGCGCGCAAGTGGCGCAGCAGCGCCGGCAGGCCCGGATCGCTGAAATGCCGCGCGCCCAGGTTCACCGCCACCGGCAGCCAGCCCAGTCCCTGTGCGTGCCAGCGCGCGATCTGCGCCGCCACCTCGTGCAGCATCCACTCGCCGATCACCACGATCAGGTCGCTCTGCTCGGCCACCGGGATGAAACGCGCCGGCTGGATCCAGCCCTGGTCCGGGTGTTTCCAGCGCACCAGCGCCTCGGCGCCGATCACCGTGCGCGTCGGCAGGTCGAGCTTGGGCTGGTACCAGGCCCGCAGCTCGCCGGCCGCCACACCGCGCCGCAGCGCCGACACCAGGATCAGCCGTTCCAGCGAGGCCTGGTTCATCTGCGGATCGTAGAAGCGCCAGGTGTTGCGGCCGTCGTCCTTGGCACCGTTGAGCGCACTCTCGGCGTTGCGCAGCAGCACGTCGCTGGCCTGGCCGTCGCCCGGAAACAGGCTGATGCCGGCCGACACGGTCACCGTCAGCTCGTGGCCCTGGATCGACAGCGGCGCCGACAGCGTGGCCAGCAGGTCCCGCACCCGCTCCACGCACTGGTCCCGCCCGATGCGCTCCAGCAGCACGACGAACTCGTCGCCCCCCAGGCGCCCGACGAACAGGCCCTGGCGAATCAGCGGCCGCAGACGGGCCGCCGTCTCGACCAGCACGGCATCCCCGGCCGCGTGGCCCATCGAGTCGTTGATGGACTTGAACCCGTCCAGCCCGAGCACCAGCACCGCCGCCTGGACGTTGGGCGCCTGGGGCGACGGTCGGGCCGAGATCGCCTGCTGCAGCCGCACGCCGATGGCCTGCCGGTTCGGCAGATCGGTCAGCTCGTCGTGGCGGCTGAGGTAGTCGGTGCGCTCCTCGGCCTGGCGCAGCCGCGACAGGTCGGCGCCGATGCCGACGTAGTGGGTGATGTCGCCGTCGGCATCGCGCAGCGCCGTGACGGTCTGCAGCAGCGGATAGATGCGTCCGTCCTTGGCGCGGTTCCAGAACTCGCCCTGGAAGGTGTCGGCCTCGCGCAGGTCGCTCCACATGCGCGCATAGAAGGCGGGGTTCAGTCGCCCGGCGTCCAGCAGGCCCGGGTTGCGGCCCATCACCTCGTGGGCCTCGTAGCCGCTGGTGCGGGTGTAGGCGGCGTTGATGGCGACGATGCGGTTCTGCGCGTCGGTGACGACGATGGACTCGCTCGCCGAATCGAAGATGCGGGCGGACAGGCGCATGCGCTCTTCCTCGCGCTTGCGCTCGCTGATGTCGCGCACGATGCCGTTGATCTCGACCGTGCGTCCGCGTTCGTCGCGGACCATCTCCGCATTGAGCTGCAACCAGCGCTCGGGCGGACCGCA
The DNA here is from genome assembly GCF_963924895.1 of uncultured Sphaerotilus sp. Lineage (NCBI taxonomy): Bacteria > Pseudomonadati > Pseudomonadota > Betaproteobacteria > Burkholderiales > Sphaerotilaceae > Sphaerotilus > uncultured Sphaerotilus sp. The sequence continues at coordinate 72,738 of NZ_CAWURG010000012.1, read as the reverse complement.
GTCCAGCCGGACCTCGATGTCCAGCGCCCCGCTGCCGAGCGCGGACTGCCAGTGCCGGCGCAGACGGGCCTGGTCACGCGGCGCAAACAGCGTCATCGCGCGCTCGAAATCCAGCGCCGAGCCCGGCGCGATGCCGAACATCTCGCAGGCCTTCTCGCAGGGCAGCATGCAGTCCATGGCCGCGTCCGCCCACCAGCTGCCGAGGCCGGCGGCACGTTGCGCGCTGCGCAGACGCGCCTCGCTGCGGCTCAGCAACTCGGCCGCCGTGCGGCGTTCGAACCAGCGCGCCAGCTCCCGCGCCAGCGCCAGCAGCAGCTCCGGATCGGGAAGCGGGTCGCAGGGCAGCCCGGTGTCCGGGTCGATGCAGGCCAGATCGATGCGGCCGAGGCTGGTGCCGCCCATCCTGATCCGTTCCGACAGGCGCCAGCCGGTGGCCGGGGCCTCGTCCCCCGCCCGGCAGCCACTCAGCGTCACGCAGGTCTGCACCGTTTCCGGCCGCGCGAACGCCAGCGGCAGGCAGAGCACCACCACCTGCGCGGCCTGGGTATAGCTCAGCGAGAAGTCGCCCAGCGACGCGCTCACCTCGAACAGGCAACGGGTCTCGCGCAGGCGGGCATCCAGCTGGCGGGAGCGTTCTTCCAGCGCTGCGGCCAGCGCATCCCGGTCGGCCGCATCTTCCAGTCCGTTGGTGGTCGCTCCTGCTTGCATCGGTACCTGATCTCCTGGGTGGTCGTACAACCCATTCTGCAGCGCCCCGGCGCTTTTCAGCGGCTGTACCCGGAAACTCCCCGGAGCCCCCGCGTAAACTCGCACAGCACGAAGCAGGAATCCCTGGATTCGACACCGTCAACCAACTCGACCGACTAGACCAACACCATGATGGACTTGCGCTGGGACATTCTGGCTGGTTACGGGCCGCTATTCGCCGAAGGCGTGATCACCACCATCGAGCTGACGCTGGTGGCCATCGTCGCGGGCCTCGCACTCGGCATCACGTTCGGGCTGATCAGCAGTTCGGTCAATGCGCCGCCGCCGCGTTCGCTCGCCTGGTCCTGGACGCTGAAGGGCTTGCGGGCTATCACCACGGCCTATGTGACCTTCTTCCGCGGCACGCCGCTGTTCGTGCAGATCCTGCTGGTGCACTTCGCGCTGATGCCCGCGCTGATCCACCCCGACAGCGGCTGGCTGCTCAGCGGCGACGCCGCGCGCACCTTCCGCCAGGAGCATGGCGCCTTCTTCTCGGGCTGCCTCGCGCTGAGCCTGAACGCCGGCGCCTACATCTCCGAGATCTTCCGCGCCGGCATCCAGAGCATCCACCTCGGCCAGACACAGGCCGGCTACTCGCTGGGCCTGACCCACGCGCAGAGCATGCGCTTCGTCATCCTGCCGCAGGCCTTCCGCCGCATGGTGCCGGCGCTGGTCAACGAGGGCATCACGCTGATCAAGGACTCCTCGCTGGTCTCGGCCATCGGACTGGCCGAACTGGCGCTCGCCGCCCGCACGGTGGCCGGGGCGTACTCCCGCTACTGGGAGCCCTATCTGGCCATTTCTGCCATTTACCTGGTGCTGACGCTGGTACTTTCGACACTCGCCAAACGGCTGGAGACACCGGCCTACCAGCGGGGTCGCTGACCTGTGTGGTGCATCACGCACAGACCCGAGGCACGGGCTGCACAGCGCTTGTGCCGTGTTGTTTGAAACCAACATTTCAGCCGTTGCGCACTGACCGCAGCAGGGTCGAACCAGGGTTATCGCTGAAATTAGCTCCTAGAATGAAACGGAACCGGCGCCATTCGTGACAAGCCGTGGATCCCGAAATTCAAACTTCTAGGACGTTACACATGATCAAGCGCACCATCGCACTCGCCGTGCTGGCAACCCTGGCCTCCGGCGCAGCATTCGCTCAAAGCACCGTGACGCTGTACGGCCGTCTGAACGTGACCGCCGAGCGCCAGAAGATCGGCTCCGCCAAGGCGGTCTACGACCTTTCGAACAACAGCTCGCGTCTCGGCCTGAAGGGCGAAGAAGACCTGGGTGGCGGTCTCAAGGCCGGCTTCATCCTCGAGCACGGCTTCGACCCGACGACCGGCGCTGGCGCTGCCACTTTCTGGGGCCGCCAGTCCGAAGCCTATCTGTCGAGCAACTTCGGCATGGTCCGCATCGGCAACTTCAGCAGCGAAGCCCAACTCGCCACCGGCGACTGGGTCAGCATGCACAACCATGACACCGGCACCTCCGCCGACCGTCTGTATGCCTACTTCGGCAGCGACGTGAACAAGGTGGCCTACCGCGCCCCGACGTTCGTCAAGAACCTGACCCTCGAAGCTTCGGCAGCCGAAGGTTCGTCGACGACCAAGCGCACCTATGACCTGGCCGCCAACTACGAGCTGGGCGCGCTGAAGCTGGGCGCCGGCTACAACAAGCAAGGCGACCAGAAGCAGGTCGCCCTGCGTGCCATGTATGACATCGGCGCCTTCACGCTGGGCACCTACGTGCAGCGCGACACCAACGGCATCGCCGCTGGCAGCCGCAACAACCTGCGTCTGGCTGGCATGTACACGATGGGTGCGTCGGAGTTCCACGCCAACGTCGGCGTCGCTGGCAAGATCGGCTCGATCGCCAACAGCAAGGCCACCCAGGCCACCATCGGCTACAACTACAACCTGAGCAAGCGCACCAAGGTCTACACCTACTACACGCGCTTCAACGACGGCGCCGCTGCCGTGTACGGCGGCGACTTCAGCTCGCTGGCCGTCGGTCTGCGCCACAACTTCTGATCGACTCCGGTCGATGCCCCCTCCCCGGGGGCGCATGAAAAAGCCGGTCCCAGCGACCGGCTTTTTTTCGTCTGGCGCCCGATGATCAGTCCAGACGCAGCTTCTGCACCTCGACCACCTTCTTGTAGACCTCGAACTCGGCCTTGATCTGCGCGGTGAACTGCTCGGGCGTGTTCGCCACGATCACCGAACCGGTCTCCTCGATGCGCTTCTTCACGACCGGATCCTCCAGCGTCTTGCGCACGGCCGCGCCGATCTTGTCCACGACGTCGCGCGGCGTGCCCTTGGGCGCGACGAAGCCATAGAAGGCCATGCGGTTCACCGGCTCCAGCCCGACTTCCTTGAAGGTCGGCACCTCCGGCAGCACGGCCAGCCGCTGCGGCGCGGCCACGACGATGGGAATCAGCCGGCCGTCCTTGATGAAGGGCAGCGCCGAGGGCATGTTGTCGAAGATCATCGGCACCTGGCCGGCCACCGTGTCGTTGAGTGCCGGGCCAGCGCCACGGTAGGGGATGTGGGTGATGAAGACCCCCGACAGATTCTTGTACAGCTCCATCTGCAGGTGGCCGATGCCGCCGGTGCCCGAGGTGGCGTAGCTGTAGCGGCCCGGGCTCTTCTTCAGCACTTCGACAAAGGTCTTGTAGTCGCGCGCCAGAAAGCTCGGGTGCACGGCGATCACGTTCGGCGTGGCCGCGATGTTGATGATCGGCGTGAAGTCGGTGAGCGGGTTGTACGGGGTCTTCGGGTTGATGGCCGGGTTGGCCGCCACCGTCGACACCGTGGCCATGCCCAGCGTGTAGCCGTCGGGCGCGGCCTTGGCCAGTTCGTTGGCGCCGATGATGCCGCCGCCACCGGCCTTGTTCTCGACGATCAGCGACTGGCCCAGCGCCGGGCCGATCTTCTCGGCAATGATGCGGGCGATGATGTCCGTGGTACCGCCGGGTGCGAATGGCACGATCACCTTGACGGGCCTGGCAGGAAAGCCCTGCGCCTGCACCGCGAGTGGGGCAGTCAGGGCCGCGACGGCGGCAGTGGCGAGGATCTGGCGTCGGTTCATCATCCGGAAAACTCCTTGAAAATCGTGGGCCGCCGATGGCGGGCAACGGCTCGGATTCTGAAGCCACAGCCCGGGGCGCGGTTGTGGTTGGTGCGTAGGGGAAAACCAGACGGCTGCGCTAGGCTGTTGCCATGCTGAACATCGCCCTGCTGCTGCTCCCCGACTTCCTGCTGATCGTCGCCGGCTTTGCCCTGTGCCGCTGGACAGCGCTCGACCGGGTCGTGTGGGGCGGCGTCGAGCGGCTGGTGTACTGGCTGCTCTTCCCGGTGCTGCTGTTCACCTCGATCGTGCGCAGCCCGCTGCAGCCCGCGGCCACCCTCGGGCTGGCGACCGGCGGCCTGCTCACGGTCGGCACCGGCATCGTGCTGGCGTCGCTGCTGCGCTCGGTGCGGGGGGTGGATGCGCACCTGCAGGCCTCGGGCGCGCAGGTGGCGTTCCGCTTCAACTCGTATGTTGCGCTGGCGCTGGCGGAGCGGCTGGGCGGCAGTGCGTCCGTCGCCTGGGTGGCGCTGCTGATCGCGCTGTGCGTGCCGCTGTGCAACATCGGCGCGGTGTGGAGCCTGGCGCGCCACGGCGGCCACAGCACCGGGCGCGAGCTGCTGCGCAACCCGCTGATCCTGGCGACCGTGGCCGGGCTGGTCGCCAATCTGGCGGGGCTGAAGCTGCCGCAGGTGGTCGACATCACCTTCGGGCGCATCGGTGGCGCCGCGCTGCCGCTCGGATTGATGGCGGTCGGCGCGGGGCTGCAGTTCGGCGGGCTGCGCAAGGCGCCGGGGCTGGCGGTCACGCTGCTGGGGATCCGGCACGCGGTGCTGCCCGCGGTCGGGCTGCTGCTCGGCGTGCTGCTGGTGCTGCCGACCGGACAAGCGCAGATCCTCGTCGCCTTCGCCGCGATGCCGACCGCGTCCAGCTGCTACGTGCTGGCCGCGCGCATGGGCGGCGACGGGGTCTACGTCGCCGGGCTGGTGACGGCGTCCACGCTGCTGGGCATGGTCAGCGTGCCGGTGGCGCTGACGCTGTTCTCGCGGCTGCACGGCGGCTGAGCCAGCGCCCAGTCGATGTGCTCGGCCAGCAAAGGGCTGGCGCCGGGCCGTTGCGCCGCCAGCGCCTCGGCGATCGCCGGATCACCCGTCTCGCGCCACGCATTGCCCAGCGCCACCGCCACATTGCGCTGCCAGCGGGCGTGGCCGATGCGGCGGATCGGGCTGCCCTCGGTGCGCTGCAGGAAGGTTGCCTCGTCCCAGGCCCACAGCGCCAGCAGCGTCGGCGCCTGCAGGGGCGCACGCGCGTCGAAATCCGGCAGCGTGCTGCGCTGGGCGAACTTGTTCCACGGGCACACGCGCTGGCAGTCGTCGCAGCCATAGACCCGGTTGCCGATCGCGGCGCGGAACTCGACCGGGATCGGCCCGTCGTGCTCGATCGTCAGGTAGCTGATGCAGCGCCGCGCGTCCACCCGGTAGGGGGCGACGATGGCTGCGGTCGGGCAGGCGTCGATGCAGGCGCTGCACTGGCCGCAGTGCGCCTCGGCCGGCGGCGTCACGGGCAGCGGCAGGTCGATGAACAGCTCGCCCAGGAAAAACATCGAGCCGGCCGAGCGGTCCAGCAGCAGCGTGTGCTTGCCGCGCCAGCCCAGGCCGCTGCGGCCGGCGAGTTCGACCTCCAGCACCGGCGCCGAATCGCAGAAGACTCGGTGGCCGAAGGGGCCGATCTCGGCGGCGATGCGGTCCGCCAGCCGCTGCAGGCGCGCGCGCAGCACCTTGTGGTAGTCGCGGCCCCTCGCATAGACCGACACCACCGCCTCGCCGGGCTGCGCGGCGCGGGCGGCTTCCTGCGCCCGCCAGTCGGCCGGGGTGTCGCGCGGCAGGTAATCCATGCGCGCCGTGATGACCCGCACGGTGCCCGGGACCAGCTCGGCCGGCCGCGCCCGCTTGAGCCCGTGCGCGGCCATGTAGCCCATGCTGCCGTGGAAACCAGCCGACAGCCAGGCCACAAGACCCGGCTCGGCTGTTGCCAGATGTACATCGGCCACGCCGATCTGTGAGAATCCCAGCTCGACAGCCCAGGTCCGTACCAGCCCGGCGAGCCGTTCAGGATCGGGCGCCACCGGCACGGGAACGGGCGAACCCGACGCATTACTGAGGTCGTTCATCCGGTGATTCTAGAAACCCGCCAGCAGCACTGGTCCGACGAAGCCGCCTGCGAGGCCACCGCCCGCGCCCTGGCCCGCCATCCGGCGCTGCGCCGCGCCTGCATCGAACTGCACGGCCCCCTCGGCGCCGGCAAGACCACCTTTGCCCGCCACCTGCTGCGCGCGCTCGGCGTGAGCGGCCGCATCAAGAGCCCGAGCTACGCCATCGTCGAGCCGCACGAGGTGCCCGCGACCGCCGAAGCCGACAAACTGGACATCTGGCACTTCGATTTCTACCGATTCGGCGATCCCCGGGAGTGGGAGGATGCCGGCTTTCGCGACCTGTTCGCCAGTCCCGGCCTGAAACTGGTCGAGTGGCCTGAAAAGGCCAGCGGCTTGCTGCCGGTGCCGGACCTCTCGCTGTCGCTGCTGCCGCAAGGCGAGGACAGCCGGACGGCGCAGTGGCAAGCCTGCACGCCGCTGGGCGCGGCGCTGTTGAACGAGACCCTGCCATGAACCACGCCAATCCAGACCTTGCCCACGCCACAGATGTTCCGCACGCAGTGAGCCGCCGTGGCTGGTTCCGCCAGGCGGGCGCGCTCGTGCTCGTGCTCGGTGCCGGCGACCTGGTGCACGGCGCCACGCTGGTGGCCGTGCGGGTCTGGCCCGCGGCCGACTACACGCGGGTGACGCTCGAATCCGACACCGCGCTCGAAGCCCGCCACTTCGTCACCGCCGGTCCGGCGCGGCTGGTGATCGACATCGACGGCCTCGAACTCAGTCCGCAGCTGCGTGAGCTGGTCGCCAAGATCGGCACCAACGACCCGCACATCGCCGGTGTGCGTCTTGGCCAGAGCCAGCCCAGGCAGGTCCGCATGGTGTTCGACCTCAAGCAGGCGAGCACGCCCCAAGTCTTCACGCTCTCGCCGATCGCGCCCTACCGCTACCGGCTGGTGTTCGACCTCTACCCCGCGCAGGCGCCCGACCCGCTGCTGGCGCTGGTGAAGGAGCGCGAAGCCTCCCCGACGCCACTGCCGGTCCAGCCCCCACCGGCGACCACCACGGCCGAAGCCTCGGCCCGCGCCGCATCCGATGTGGACGACGCACTCGGCGAGTTCATCGGCCGGGTCGACCGCCCGGTGCGCCCGCCGCTGCCCATGCCTCCGGCACCCCCCGCTGTCGCGCTGAAGCCGGAGCCGGTGAACCCGGCCGGCAGCGTCAGCGCGCCGACCGCTCCGACGGCACCACCGCCGCCACCGCGGGTCGCCACCGCGCCGGCCTCCGCGGAAGGTGCACCCGCCGTCCCTCCAGGCCGCGGCGGCATCAACCGGCTGGTCATCGTCGCCATCGATCCGGGCCACGGCGGCGAGGATCCCGGCGCCATCGGCCCGACCGGCCTGCGCGAGAAGGACGTCGTGCTGCAGATCGCCAAGCAGTTGCAGGAGCGCATCAACGCCCGCCCCGGGATGCGTGCCATGCTGACCCGCGACGCCGACTTCTTCGTGCCGCTGCACGAGCGTGTCAACAAGGCCCGCCGCGTGCAGGCCGACCTGTTCCTCTCCATCCACGCCGACGCCTTCATCACGCCGGAGGCCCGCGGCGCCTCGGTGTTCGCGCTGTCGGACTCGGGCGCGACCAGCACGGCCGCCCGCTGGATGGCCAAGCGCGAAAACGCCTCGGACGCCATCGGCGGCATCAACGTCACCAGCAAGGACACGCACGTGCTGCGCGCCCTGCTCGACATGAGCACGACGGCGCAGATCAAGGACAGCCTGCGCGTCGGCCGCGAGGTGCTGGGCAACATCGGGCAGGTCGGCAAGCTGCACAAGGGGCAGGTCGAACAGGCCGGCTTCGCCGTGCTCAAGGCACCGGACATCCCGTCCATCCTGGTCGAGACCGCCTTCATCTCCAATCCCCAGGAAGAAGCCAAGCTGCGCGACGAGGACTACCAGGCGCAACTCGTCAAGGCCGTCTACACCGGCATCGTGCGCTACTTCTCCCGCAACCCGCCCCTGGCCCGCGAGCGTCTGCTATGAAGCTGAACCCTGTCCTGGCAGCACTGCTGCTGAGCACCGCGGTGTTCTCTGCCGCGGCACAGTCGGCGCCATCGGGCACCACGCTACCTGCCGCCGCCACCTGTCCGACCGGCCTGCCCGAGGGCGCACGCTGCCTGAACGGCCGCGACTACCTCGGCGCCTGGTACTGGATCGCGGTGCCGAAGGACTGGAAGCCGGAGACGGGCGTGCTGGTGGTCCACGCCCACGGCGGCCCCGCGCTTGGCGAGCCGACACTCGCCCGCGCCACCGCCGATCTGCAGCGCTGGAACGTGATGCTGCGCGCCGGCCACGCCTGGGCGGGATCGAGCTTCCGGCAGGGTGGCGTCGAGGTGCTGGCGGCAGGCGAAGATACCGAGCGGCTGCGCCAGCTCACCGTCGCCGCCATCGGCCAGCCGCGCCGCACCCTGCTGCACGGCCAGAGCTGGGGCGCCGGTGTCGCCGCCCGCATGGCCGAGCGCTACGTCACCCCCGACATCGACCCGCGCCGCACCACACCCGGCGCCCTGCCCTACGACGCCGTGCTGCTCACCAGCGGCGTGCTGGCGGGCGGCACCCGCGCCTACGATGTGCGAATCGACCTGCGCGTGCTCTACCAGGCGCTGTGCAGCAACCACCCGAAGCCCGACGAGACCGCCTATCCGCTGTGGATGGGTCTGCCGCCGGAAGCGAAACTGTCCCGCGTGGAACTGGCCGAGCGGGTCGATGCCTGCCTGGGCGTGCAGCGCAAGCCTGCCGAGCGCAGCGCCGCCCAGCAGCAGCGCCTGAACACGCTCACCCGCGTGGTGAAGCTGCCCGAGCAGGAGATCCTGCCGCACCTGAACTGGGCGACCTGGCATTTCCAGGACATCGCGATGCGCAAGCTGAAAGGCCGCAACCCGTTCGGCAACGAAGGGGTGCAGTACGCCGGCGCGCCCGATGACACGGCGCTGAACCGCGACGTGCTGCGCTACAGGGCCGACCCGGCCGCACTGGCCGAACTCGCCCGCGACACCGACCCGACCGGCCGCCTGCTACTACCAACACTGACGCTGCACGGCATCGACGACATGACCGCCTTCGTCGAGATGGAGTCCTACTTCCGCGACAACGTGACCGAGTCGGGCGCGGCGGACCGGCTGGTGCAGGTCTACACCGCCGACCACGAGCACAGCTACTCCAGTGACGCGCAGTACGTGAGCGCCGTCGGCGCACTGCTGGACTGGGTGGACAAGGGGAACAAGCCGGACGCGGCCGGACTGGCCCAGCGCTGCAAGGCCTTGCCGTCGCAGTGGCAACCGGCCAGCGGCTGCCGCATCCGTGTCGATTACCAGCCGGCCTCGCTCGACAGCCGCGTCCCGGCGCGTCGCCGCGCCGAGACCGCGACCCCGGGCGTCAAACGGCCCTGACCTTGGCGGCCTGGGCCTTGGCTTCGTTGCGGCGCGCTTTCCAGGCGCCGAACAGCACCAGCAGCCCGGGAATCCCGATCATCGACCAGATGATCTTGTCCAGGTGCTGCTTCACCCACGGCACATTGCCGAAGAAGTAGCCGACCGTCACGATGCCGCCCACCCACAGCGCGCCGCCGGTCACGTCATAGAACGTGAACTTGCTGCGCGTCATCTGCGCGACGCCGGCCACGAAGGGCGCGAAGGTCCGCACGAAGGGCATGAAGCGGGCAATGATGATCGTCACGCCGCCGCGGCGCTCGTAGAACTCGTGCGCCTGCTGGAAGGCCCGCTTGTTGAACCAGCGGCTGTCTTCCCACTGGAACACCTTGGGCCCGATGGTGCGACCGATGGTGTAGTTGCACTGGTTGCCCAGCACGGCGGCCGCGAACAGCAGGCCGACCGACAGCGTGTAGTCCATCAGGCCCACACCGCACATCGCGCCGACCACGAAGAGCAGCGAATCGCCCGGCAGGAAGGGCATCACGACCACCCCCGTCTCGACGAAGATGATCAGGAACAGCAGCGCATAGACCCAGGCTCCGTAGGTGGTGACGAAGGTGGCCAGGTGCTTGTCCACATGGAGGATGAAATCGAAGAGGAAGGGCAGAAGATCCATGGCGCGGGAGATTAACACCGCCACATGGCAGCAGATTGCGCAATTCCACACGTCCCCGCCCGGCGCAGCCCGTGGAAGGACATGACAAGTGAATATCCGCTAGGCACACTCGGCGCCGTCCATTCCGGGGATTGACAGTCGGTCCCCGCCTCCGCGTCTCTTCTTCCCGCCCCCTTTCCTGTATCCATGCAACGGAGAAGCTTCGTCCTGACGAGCGCCGGCGCTGCGCTGGCGTGGTCCGCCGGTCCGGTCCGGGCCGCTTCCGACCTCGTGTTCGGACAGTCGGCACCGCTCACGGGCCCGCTGTCGCCGCCGGTCCTGGCCTTCAACGCCGGGGCCCAACTGGCCTTCGACACGCTCAACGCCCGCGGCGGTGTTGCCGGCCGGCGCCTGCGCTGGATCACCGCCGACGACCGGGGTGACCCCGCGCTGGCCCAGGCCATCTGCGACAAGCTGATCAACGAGCAGAACGCCACCGCCCTCTTCGGCTGCGCCGGCAGCATGAGCATGGCCGCCATCGAGCCGCTGCTGCGCCAGCACGGCGTCCCCGCACTGGGCGGACTCTGGGTGGCCGACTCGGTGCGGGCGCAGTGCCAGGGTGCCGCCTACTTCGTGCGCGCCAGCTACACCCAGGAAGCCGCGGCCCTGGCGCTGCACCTGGCCACCGTCGGCCTGCAGCGCATCGGCGTGGTGCACCTGGCCAGCCCGTTCGGCGAGGAAGGCCTGAAGCTGATCGCCGACGCCCTCACCGCGCAGGGCCTGACGCTGGCCGGCACCGCCGCCGTCACCCCCGACGGCGCCACCGCGCAGGAAGCCGCCCGCAAGCTGCTCGCGCTGGCCCCGCAGGCCATCGTGATGTTCATCAACGGCTCGCAGGCCGCCACCGTGATGGCCACCGCCGCCGAGCTGCGCCGCCACCCGGCGTTCTACGGCCTGTCGATCGTCTCCGACGAGGACGCCATCCGCCGCATCGGCGCACAGGCGCGCGGGCTGGCGATTTCCCAGGTCGTCCCCTACCCCTGGAGCGAGAGCGACCGGCAGATCGCCGACTACCGCGCCCTGGCCACCGCCGCCAAGGTGCCCATCGGCTATGCGAGTCTGGAGGGCTGGCTCAACGCGCAGGTGCTGATCGAGGCGCTGCAGCGCTGCCGCGGCGAGTTCAGCCGCGCCCGGCTGCACGCCACGCTGAAGGTGCTGCAGTGGTACGTCGCCGGCATGACCGTGAACTTCAGCCGCCAGGAGCTGAGCGGCTCGCGCTTCGTCGAGCTGGTGCAGCTGACCGAGACCGGCCGCTACCTGCACTGAAGCCTGCATTTCACCGCACTGCACCGCGCCCGGGCCGGGTTCCTACAATCCGCCCCATGTCGATCCTCCCTCCCCCGCGCCGCCCCATCCGTGAACTGCCCGACGAGCTGATCAGCCAGATCGCCGCGGGCGAGGTGGTCGAGCGCCCCGCCTCGGTCGTGCGCGAACTGCTGGACAACGCGCTGGACGCCGGCGCCGCGCAGATCACCGTGCGCCTGAGCGCCGGCGGCGTGCGCGCCATCGTGGTCGAGGACGACGGCGCGGGCATCCCCGACAACGAGCTGCCGCTGGCCCTGCGCCGCCACGCCACCAGCAAGATCGGCTCGCTCAGCGACCTGGAGCAGGTCGGCACGATGGGCTTTCGTGGCGAGGCGCTGGCCGCCATCGGCTCGGTGGCCGAGCTGTCGATCACCAGCCGCACCGCCGACGGCCCGCACGCCCAGCGCATCGACGCCCGCACCGGCGAGATGGCCCCGGCGGCCCGCGCCACCGGCACCACGGTCGAGGTGCGCGAGCTGTTCTTCTCCACCCCGGCACGGCGCAAGTTCCTCAAGACCGACGCGACCGAGCTGGGCCACTGCCTCGAAGCCGTGCGGCGCCACGCGCTGGTGCATCCGGACGTCGGATTCGCGGTCTGGCACGAGGGCAAGCTGGTCGAGCAGCTCCGCGCCGCCTCGGCCGAGCAGCGCCTGCGCGACGTGCTGGGGGCGGACTTCATCGCCGCGAGCCGGCCCGTCGCGGTGCAGGTGGGTCCGCTGGCGATCAGTGGCCGGGTCGGACTGCCCGAAGCAGCGCGGGCGCGGGCGGATCTGCAGTACGCCTACGTCAACGGCCGCCACGTGCGCGACCGGCTGATCGGGCACGGCGTGCGCGCGGCCTACGAGGACGTGCTGCATGGTTCGCGGCAGCCGAGCTATGTGCTGCGCATCGACATCGCGCCGGACAGGGTCGACGTGAACGTGCACCCGACCAAGATCGAGGTGCGCTTTCGCGATTCGCGCGAGGTGCACCAGGCGGTGCGGCGGGCGGTGGAACAGGCGCTGGCGCCGTCGCGCACGGCGGATGCGCCCGGCGACGAGACAGGCGATCCGCTCGCCGAACCCATGCGCCCCTCGTCGCAGACCGTGGACGCGCCACCCTCCCCGATGCCTGCGTGGCGCCCGCCGCCGCAGATCCAGGGCACGCTGGTGCTGCAACACGCAGCCGCCCTGCACGCCCGCGAGATGCCGCCCGACTGGCCCAGAAGCCCGAGCGCCGCGCCGGTGGTGAACGCCACGCCAGTGCCAGCATCAGCATCAGCATCAGCATCCACATCCGCACCCACCGAGGAATGGCCGCTCGGCCGCGCGCTGGCGCAACTCGGCGGCCTCTACGTGCTGGCCGAGAACCGCCACGGCCTGGTGATCGTCGACATGCACGCCGCGCACGAGCGCATCGTCTACGAACAGCTCAAGGCACGGCTCGGCGATGGTTCGGGCGAGCGCACGATCGACAGCCAGCCGCTGCTGATCCCGGCCACCTTCTCGGCCACGCCGAACGAAGTCGCCGCTGCCGAGTCGCACACCGCCACGCTGGCGCGGCTCGGGCTGGATGTGGCGCCGCTGTCGCCGGGCGTGCTGGCCGTGCGCGCCGTGCCCGCGGCGCTGCGGGATGCGGATGCGGTGGCGCTGGCGCGGTCGGTGCTCGCCGAGTTGTCGGAGCACGAGGCCAGCGCGCTGGTGCAGCGGGCGCACGACGAGATCCTGTCCACCATGGCCTGCCACGGCGCCGTGCGCGCCAACCGCCGGCTGACGCTGGAGGAGATGAACGCCCTGCTGCGCGACATGGAACGCACCGAGCGCGCCGACCTGTGCAACCACGGCCGCCCGACCTGGCGCCAGGTGACGATCCGGGAACTCGACACGCTGTTCCTGCGCGGGCGCTGAACCGCGTTGCCCAGGTTCAGAGATCGGCGACGGAGCGCACCTCGTCCATGCTGGTCAGCCCCGCCAGCATCTTCTCCACGGCGTCCTGCCGCAGCGTGCGCATGCCGTCCACCAGTCCCTGGCGCTGGATGTTCCAGGCCGGCGCGCCCGCGCGGATCAGCCGGCGCAGCTCCCGGTTGATCACCAGCAGCTCGTGCACCGCCACCCGGCCGCGGTACCCCGAGTCGCGGCAGCGCTCGCAACCCGCACTCTGGTAGCGGCGCAGGCGGCCGTCGCGGCCATAACGCTCCAGCCAGCTCGCGCGCAGTTGCTCGCGCTCGACGTCGGCGGCTTCCACTGCGGCGCCGTGGAAGTAACCTTCGATCCACTCGTCGATTTCCGGATCCTTCGCCGAGCGGCTCATGCGGCAGGCGCTGCACAAGCGGCGCAGCAGGCGCTGGGCATGCACCCCAAGCAGCGCGTCGCCGAGGTTCCATGGCTCCACGCCCATGTCCAGCAGGCGCTGGATCGCCTCGGAGGCCGTGCGCCCCGGCATCGACGCCAGCACCAGCCGGCCCGACACCGCCGCTTCGGTCGCCAGCCGCGCGGTGGCGGCGTCGCGGATCGTGTCGATCAGGATGATGTCGGCGTCCGCGGATAGCACCGCCCGCAGCGCCTGCTCGTGCGTGTGGCCGTTGCGCGGGTTCACCTCGATCTGGCGCACACCGGGCAGGCTCATCTCGATGCGCTCCTCGATGGAGACGATCTTGCGGTCCGGCTGGTTCACCAGCGCCAGCTCGGCGAACAGGGTCGTGGTGCGCCCGGAGCGGGCCGGGCCGACCGTGAGCAGCATCCCCGACGGGCGCTGGAGCATGGCGCCGATGCGCTCCTGGTCCTGCGTCGTCAGGCCCAGACCGTCGAACTTCAAGGTCTTCAGCCGCGTCGGCAGCCCGAGCACGACGTCCTCGAAACCGCCGTGTGTCGGCAGCGTCGTCACGCGCAGCTCGATCTTGTGCGCCTGCATCAGCCGCGAGAACGCCAGCCGGCCTTCCTGCGGGCGACGGGTGTCGCTGACGTCCAGTTCGGCGAGCGTCTTGATGCGCGGAATCAGGCTGTTGCGGTAGCTGCCGGGCAACTCGCTGTGCGGCTCCATGCGGCCGTCGCGGCGCAGGCGCACCCAGAGCTTGTCCTCGCTGGGGTGGTTTTCCAGATGGATGCTGCTGGCGCCGCGGCCCATGGCGTCGGCCACCAGCGTGATCAGCAGCTGCACGACCGGGCCGCTCGCGCGCTCGGCCTTGTCGGTCTTGGACGACTTGCCCGCGCGCCGGCCAGTGCTCGCCTCGGTCGCGTCGCCCGCATCGGCAGCGGCCCCTGGCGCGGCGGATCCACCCTCCAGATCCGGCATCGGCAGGCGTTCGTAGCCGCGCTCGATCGCCGCCTTCAGATCGCCCGTGCCGGCCAGCGCGGGCGCGATCGCGCAGTGGGTCAGCGTCTGCAGCTGCTCCAGCACGGCCTGGCGGGTCACGTCCTGCATCGCCACCACCAGCCGGCCGGCGCGGTGCACCAGCGGCAGCACCTCCAGCGTGCGCGCCAGATCGACCGGCAGCCGGGCCAGCGCCTCGATCTGCGGCTTGAAAGTGCTCAGGTTGACGACCGGATAGCCCAGCTTGCGCGCCAGCGCCACGCGCAGCTGCTGCTGCGTGACCCACTCGCGGCTCAGCAGCACCTCGCCCAGCGGCTGCATGCGCTCGGTGACCTGCTGGCCCAGCACTTCGCCGATCTGCTCGTCGGTGACATAGCCCAGCGCCACCAGCGCCTCGCCCAGCCGCACCATGGGCATGCGTGCCTGCTTGTCCAGCGCCGAGAGCAGCTGTTCGGGCGTGACGATCTGGCGCGCGACCAGCAGCTCGCCGAGCTTCTGGCCGCGGTTCTTCTTCTGGATCTGCACCGCCTGCTCGACCTGCTCCGGCGTGATCGCCGCCTCTTCCACCAGCAGCTTGCCCAGCCGCTCGCCGACCAGCACGCGGTCGTAGGCCGAACGCGGCATGAAGGAGGTCTGCACCGTGCCGCGGTCGTCCAGCGGTGCGAACAGGAACAGGCCGACCTCGTTCTCGACATGGCCGACCGTGACGCCGCCCACCGAGCCGCCGCCGTTGAGGTGGACGGTGTAGGGCTGGGCGGCGTGGTGTTCGAGCACCTGGGTGTGTTCTTCGGAGGCCAGCTCGGCCGGCGTCGCGGGGGGCGTCGCCTCGGCGGGAGCGGGAGCCGCCGCCTGGCGGGCCAGCGGCACGGTGGGCGTGCGCAGCGTGATGCGCCGGATCTGGTCGAAGCGCATCGGCAGCGAGATGCGCTCCGGCGGCACCTGCACCCGCGCGATGCCTGCCGACACCTCCATCGCCATCAGCTCGCCGGTCATCAGGTTGCCGGTGCGCCCCTCGATCTCGCAGGCCAGCGGCTCGCGCTGCGGCTCGGGCAGCGCGTAGGCCGCGAACGGTGGCGTCGGCCAGGCGAACGGCGCGTCACCGCCCTTGCGCGGGCGCGCCGACAGCGGCAGCGGCGCTTCGGCCAGCGTGGCGGACTTCAGATGCGACTGGGACAGATCGGACATGGGCGGTTCCTGGAGGCGGGCAAACAAGCCGTCGTGTCGGCGCGCCGCGCGCACCGGGACGGATGGATGCTAGGGAAGCCACGGAACCGGAAACGACCGAATAGATGCGTTTTGCCGGGGCGTCTCACCCCAGGCGCTGCACCAGCCAGCGCACCTTGTCCAGCGCCGCCATCGCCTGCGCGACCGCCTCGGCACGCCCCTTTGGCGACCGGGCTGCATCCACCACCGTGCGGGCGCTGGCACACAGGCGCAGCGCACTGACCGGCTGACCGTCACGCTGGCCACAGGCGACCGGCTGGCCGAGCTGGAAGCGCATTGCGGCCAGCGGCGGATCACCGACGCCCGCATCGCCCTGCGCCAGCGCGCGGTGCAGATCCACCATCTCGCTCAGGCTCAGTGGCGTGCGGCGGCCGTCCGCGCCGCGGCGGTAGACGAGGAAAGGGAAGATGGTCTGGTGCCGGTCCCAGCGTCCGCCGGACCAGCGGCCACCCCGCGCCCCATCGAGCGGTGCGACCGGCAGCATGCCGAAGGTCGCGTCCGAGCGCAGCCGCTCGCCCACGGCCTGCCCCCAGCCTTGCAGGAAGCGGTCGACGAGCGGCTCCGGCACCGCGCGAAAGCGCTGCAGCTCCACCAGCGCGGCCTGCCAGCGCAGCAGCAGGCCGGGGTTGGGTTCGTCGTCCAGCACCTCGGCGGCCGGCCAGTGGTCCGGCCAGAGGCTGCGGGCGGTGTAGATGCGCAGGGCCTGCAACGGGCGCCGGCGCGCGCGGCGGGCCAGCGCTGGCGGCAGCAGCAGCGCGCCGCAGAAGGCCGGCCCGGTGACGAACTTGGACCCCGTGATCGCCACCATGAAATCCTGCGCCAGGTAATCGGCCAGCGACGCGGGCGCGAGCCGGAACTGGCAGGCATCGACCAGCACTTCCAGCCGCTCGCCGTGGCGCTTGTGCAGGCGGGCAGCGCAGGCCACCGATGGCGCCAGCAGGCCGGTCTTGGACAGGTCCGTGAGGACCAGCAGGCAGCGCCGACCCGCCTGCAGGACCTGCTCCACGCCCGCGGCGAAGTCGGCATCGACCTCCTCCGCGCTGCGCAGCCGGCCGTCGGCCTGGCGCAGCGCGACGCTGATCGGCTCGCACGGTGACTGCGCGGAGATCGGCGCACCCCGTGACACGGTGTGGCCCTGGCAGGTGCCCGCAGCGAAATGGCAGGCGGCCAGTGCAGCGGGCACGCCGCTGCCGGTCTCGGATGCTTCGGCCATGACCGCCTGCACCGCCACACCGGGCCCGCGGGTGACCAGCTGGGTGGCAAAGAGATGCAGATCGGTGCCGGACGCTGCCAGCACGGCCTCGGTGCCGGGCACGGCGTCGGCGCCGCTGAGCTGCAGCAGCGTGCCTCGCAGCCGGGCGGCCTCCGGCACGTGCTCGCCCCGCCGGGCCGCCAGCCGCACGCACAGCGCCGCGGCGGCCTCGAAGGCCGGCTCGGAAATCACCGAGGCTGTCGACGAGCCGAGGGCCACCAGCTCCGGATCCGGCAGCGGCGGACAGCCATAGGCATTGGCCCCTGCCCCGCTCAGCGTGATGCGGGCGTCACCGCCTTCGGTCAGGGAACGTGCTGCGATCGTGCGCATGCCGCCAGCGCCTCAGGCCGCCTTCGAACGCGCCGCGACGGCGCGGTCCAGCAGGGCGCGGAAGGCCGTGCGCACCTTTTCCATCGCCGGCAGCTTGTAGGGGAAGAGGTCGGGCGGGTCCATGGAGTGCACGGCCGCGCCGGGGTCGACCTCGAACACGAGCAGTTCGCCGGACGGCATCTCGGCACAATCGATGACGAGGTAGTCCAGGCCGAAGCGCTCGCCGATGTCCTGCAGCGCCTGCGCGTGGCGGCGGGCGAAGTCGGTGTCGAAGTCGGCCATGAAACGCGCCTCCTCGGCGCGTTTGGCGGCGCAGTCGGTCATGCCGGCATTGAGGTAGTGGACCATCCAGTGCGAGGACACGCCGAGGTGCACCGCATACGGCACGCCGTCCACCAGCACGACCCGGAACTTGCGGAACTGCCCGTCGGCGCTGGCGTAGTCGACAAAGCGCGACAGGTAGAAGGCCTCGTCCGGCATGGTCGACAGGTACTGCGACAGCTCGAACGGCGAGTGGACCTTCGCCAGCCCGTGGCCGGCGTGGGAGTCGACCGGCCTGATGATGAGCGGCCAGCGGCCATCCGAGAGCCAGAGACCGGGCTCGACCTCGCAGCGCACCAGCTGCTGCAGCATCGGCCGGTTGGCGCGGATGGTGTCGGGGATGTGCAGGCCCGGCACGCCCTCCAGCACGGCACAGGCCTCGGTGCGCGCCGTGCGCAGCGTGCGCTCGGGGTGGTTGATCACGGACGTTCCCCAGGCACCGCATGCCTGCGACAGGTCTTCGAGCAGGCCACGCACCGGGTCGGACTCGGACACAGCGATCCAGAGTGCGTCATGCGGCGGCAACCAGCTGGGCAGCGCCTCGCCGGGCCGCACATAGAGCATGGTCAGCGCCACATCCGAGCGTTCGGCGAGGAACGCCAGCGGCGCGTTGGTCATCAGGTCACCCGGCGTCATGACCGCCAGCAGGCGCAGCGCCGGCGTGTGTGCGGCCGGCAGGTGGTAGACGCGGTGGCAGTCGATCGCCTGGGCCTGGGTGGCGAGTCCCACCTCGCGCAAACCCTGCAAGAGCAGGACGGTGGACAGGTCCATCAGCGCGTTGGCGTCGTGTTCGTCGTCGGTGGCGCGGGCGATCAGGGACTGGGCCAGCGGGAGTAAATCGGTGCCCTGGAAGGCCATCGACATCAGACGGGCCAGACCCATCAGCTGCGGAGGCGCGACAGCGGTCGTCGGGCGGGGCTGGAACTCGATGCAGGGCATGTTCATGGTGTGGTCTCGAAAGGGAAAGCGGGATCCGGCAGGCGGGTGATCGCGGTCAGGCGCACGCGGCGGTCGCCCAGTCGCAGCACGGCGTCGAGCAGGACGTCGAGGTCGGCCGCCACGGTGCGGTGGTTGACCAGGGCGACCCGGATGGCGGTGCACCCGCCGATCGTGGTGGTGGACGGCACGGCAAGGCCCGACTCGTGCAGGTCGGCGACCAGCTCGGCGTTGAGCCGGTCGGTGGCCGAGGCCTCCAGCGCGCCGCTGCGGTCGATGTAGCGGAAGCAGACGATGTTCAGCGCGACGGGCGCCAGCAGCTCCAGCGCGGGCTGCGCCGCGACTTGCGCTTGCAGGCGGCGGGCGAGGCGGCAGCTGTGCGCGATCGCGGCGCCGAGCCGGTCGGTGCCATGGGTGACGAGGGTGAACCAGACCTTGAGGGCGCGGAAGCCGCGCGACAGGTCCGGGCCGAGATCGCAGGGCCAGGGCGAGCCGGCGGCCAGTCCGCGTGGATGGCGCGACAGGTAGGCCGCGGGCGAGGCAAAGGCGGCGAGCTGGTCGGCCTGGTCGCGCACGAGGATGAAGCCGGCGTCGTAGGGCACCTGGCCCCACTTGTGGAAGTCGAGCGCGATCGAGTCGGCGCGTTCGATGCCACGCAACCGCGGTGCGATCTCCGGCGCGAGCATGCCCAGCGCGCCAAAGGCACCGTCGACGTGGAACCACATCTGCTCGCGCTCCGCCACGGTGGCCAGCGCATCCAGATCGTCCACGGCGCCCGTGTCCACCGTGCCGGCCGTGCCGACGACGAGGAAGGGGCGCAGGCCGGCAGCGCGGTCCGCGGTGACCATCGACTCCAGCACCACGCGGTCCATGCGGTGGTCGGCATCGACCGGCACGCGGCGCAGCGCCTGCGTGCCCAGCCCGCTGATGGCAAAGGCCTGCGCGACACAGCCGTGCGCGCTGGCGGCGGCGTAGGCGACGAGGGGGCGGCCGAGCGCCGGATCGGCCACGCCGGTCTCGCGCGAGCCAACGCCGAGCGCCCGCGTGCGCGCCACCAGCACGCCGATCAGGTTGGCCATCGACGAGCCCGTGACCAGCAGCCCGCCCGCGGTGGCGGGGAAGCCGAACAGGTCGCGCATCCAGCGCACGATCTGGCGCTCGACCTCCAGCGGCATCTGGTCGCGCCCGCCGAGGTTGGCGTTCAGGCCGGCGGCGAGCATCTCGGCCAGCATGCCCTCGACCGTGCCGCCGCCGTGCACCCAGCCCATGAAGCGCGGGTGCGTGTTGCCGACTGCGTAGGGCAGCACCTGGGTCATGAAGCGCCCGTGCGCCTCGGCCAGCGTGACGGGCGCGGCCGGCAGCGGCTCGTCGAACGCGGCGCGCACCTCGGCCGGGATCGGCTGCCAGACCGGCCGCTCGCGGATCCGTTCGAGGTGGTCGAACAGATCGTCGAGCATGCGGTGGCCCTGCGCCCGCAAGGCGGACCAGTCGGATGGGCTGGCGGGGTCCAGCGAAAAGGATTCAAGTTCTGGCATGGGGTGACGACACGCGGCTAGCCCCGAGCGTAGGCGCCACCTCCTGACCTGTCCCGACAAACAGGCGGGCGATCAGGACGCTGTTCGGTCCGCCGCCCGGGTCGTTACCAGCCCATGAAGCGCGGCCAGCGCGCCTGCACCAGCCCGTCCGCGCCAAGGACCTCGTACGCCGGGTGCTGCGCGGCGGTGGCGCAGACATGCTGCGGCAGGATGCGCAGCAAGGTGCCGACCGGCAGGTCGAGCAGCCGAGTCGCATCACCGCTGCGGTGCGCGATCAGGCCATGCTCCTGGTTCGCCGCGGCCACGATCCAGTCGCCGCCGCCGATCGGCTGGCCATCGGCATCGCAGACGAGGCCGAACCCGTGGTCGGTGAACTCGCCCGCCAGTCCGCGGTCGCGCGACAGCGCCATCCAGCCCGCGTCCACCAGCGTCCAGCCCCGGTCGCGGCGGTGGCCGATCACACTGGTGAGCACCGAGACGGCGATCTCGTCCACGCTGCACACGCCCAGCGCCTCCATCATCAGGTCGTGGAAGACGAACACGCCGGGCCGCGCCTCGGTCACGCCATCCAGCCGCTCGGCGAACAGCGCGGTCGGCGTGGCACCGACGCTGACCACCGGCACGTCGAACCCGGCAGCCCGCAGCCGCTCGGCCGCCAGCACTGCGCCGGCGCGCTCCTGCTCGGCCATCGCGCGCAACGCCGCCTCGCCGTGGCAGTGGTACGACCCGCCGCAGTGCGTCAGCACGCCGCGCAGCCGCACACCCGGCCCGACCAGCGCTGCGGCGATGTCGAGCAGCTCGGGGGCCTCGGGCGGCAGGCCGGCGCGCTGGCCGTCGGTGTCGATCTCGATCAGCACGGCCACCGGCGTCGGCCAGTCCAAGGAAGCCGCCGCCAGCGCCCGCGCCGCGTCCACGCTGTCGAGGATCACCGTCAGCGCCACGCCCCGGTCGAGGAGCCGGCGCACATGGGCACACTTGTTCGGCGTCAGGCCGACGGCGTAGGTGATGTCGGTCCAGCCGTGGTCGGCGAACTGGTCGGCCTCGCGCAGCGTGGAGACCGTGATCGGGCCGGGGGGCGCGCCCTCGCCTTCCGTGGCGCGGGCAACCTCGATGCACTTGGCCGTCTTCACATGCGGGCGCAGCGTGACGCCGAGCGCAGCCATGCGCGTTTTCATGCGGGCGATGTTGGCGTGCAGGCGCGGCGCGTCGAGCAGGAGCGCGGGGGTTTCGAGGGTGCTCAGCGCGGTCGTCATGCGGCGGTCACCCCGGCGAACACATCGGCCATGGCGACTTCGCAGCCCAGGCTGGCGAAGGTCAGCACGGCTGCGTCGCTCATGTCATGCACCACCCAGTCGGTGTCGCGCAGGCGGAAGGCTTCGACGCGGCGGGTTTCCGGGTTGACCAGCACGTACTCCTTCAGGCTCGGCAGGCGGCGGTAGAGAGCGAATTTCAGGCTGCGGTCGTATTCGCCGGTGCTGGGGGAGAGGACTTCGATGATGAGCGTCGGGGCGGTGAACACCCGGTCGGTGATCAAGTCATTGGCATCGCAGGTGACGAACAAGTCCGGGTAGAACAGATCCTGTTCGACGCGGAGCTGCATCGACTCGGCAAAGACCCGGCAAGGCGATCCGTCCAGCGCATTGCCCAGGTGCCGGCCCAGGTTCATCACGACCAGACCATGCACACGCCGCGCGCCCACCATCGCGAAGGTCTCGCCCCGCACGAACTCATGGCGCTCGTCGCGCTGCAGGTCTTCCCAGGCCAGGAAGTCGTCCAGGCCCATCTTCTGTCGCGGCTCGCCCATGTCTTGGCCCCTTGGTGAATACGTCGCCCGACGATTGTGGCAGCGCCCCGCCTCCCCCGACAATGAAGCCATGAACACCCCGCGCGCCCCCCTCCTGCTGGTGCACCAGGCCGACCTGATCGCCACCTTCGACGACACCCGCCGCGAGCTGCGCGGCGCGAGTCTGCTGATCCGCGGCGTGCAGATCGCGGCGGTCTACGTGGCGGGCGAGGTGCCGGCGCAGGTGCTCGACGAGGTGCGCGCCCACGGGGAGGTGATCGACGCGCGGGGCCACGTCGTCACGCCGGGGCTGGTGAACACGCACCACCACATGGTCCAGTCGCTGACCCGCGCCGTGCCTGCCGCGCAGAACGCCGAGCTGTTCGGCTGGCTGAAGACGCTCTACCCGATCTGGGCCGGGCTGACGCCGGAGATGGTGCAGGTCTCGACGCAGGTGGCCATGGCCGAGCTGCTGCTGTCGGGCTGCACGACGAGTTCGGACCACCTGTACATCTACCCGAACGGCGTGACGCTCGACCACCAGATCGAGGCGGCGCAGCAGGTCGGCATGCGCTTCCACGCCGCGCGGGGCAGCATGAGCGTGGGCGAGTCGGCGGGCGGGTTGCCGCCGGACCACCTCGTCGAGCGCGAGGAGGCGATCCTGGTCGACACGCAGCGGCTGATCGAGACCTACAACGACAACGGCCGCTACAGCCGGCTGCGCGTGGTGGCGGCGCCGTGTTCGCCGTTCTCGGTCAGCCGGGAGCTGATGCGCGACTCGGCGGCGCTGGCCCGCAGCCTCGGCGCGCGGATGCACACCCACCTGGCCGAGAACGACCACGACCTCGCCTACAGCCAGTTCAAGTTCGGCATGACGCCCACGGAGTACGCCGAGAGCGTCGGCTGGCTGGGCGAGGACGTGTGGCACGCGCACTGCGTCAAGCTCGACGCGCACGGCCTGGCGCGCTTCGCCGCGACCGGCACGGGGGTCGCGCACTGCCCGTGCAGCAACATGCGGCTGGCCTCGGGCATCGCGCCGATCCGGCGGATGCTGAACGCGGGCGTGCCGGTCGGCCTCGGCGTGGACGGCAGCGCGAGCAACGACGCGGCGCACTTGTTGAACGAGGCTCGTCAGGCGCTGCTGCTGGCGCGGGTCGGGCGGGCGATGCAGCCGCCGGAGAGGGACGCGGGCGGCGTGCTGCGCTACGGCTGCGACCTCGGGCCGGCGGAGATGACGGCGCGGGATGCGCTGGAGATTGCCACGCGGGGCGGCGCGAAGGTGCTCGGCCGGGATGACATCGGGCACCTGTCGGTGGGGATGGCGGCCGATCTGGTGCTGTGGTCCACGGGCGGGCTGGCGATGGCCGGCGGCGCGGTGCATGACCCGCTGGCGGCGCTGCTGCTGTGCGCGAGTCCGTCGGTCGCGTGGAACATCGTCGGGGGGCGGGTGCTGGTGCGCGAGGGGGCGTTGACGACGCTGGATCTGGGGCCGCTCGTGGAGCGGCATGATCGGTTGGCGGTAGGGTTGGTGGCGGGGTGACGAGCGTAGACCTGAAGTGAAAATTCCGTATGCTGGCAGGCCTTGCGGCGGCGTGTTGGGTTACACGGACAATGCAAGGTTTTGGCTATTTTTAGGCTTTGTTGCACAACCCACCCAGCCGGCCAGTGGTCGAGTGGTGAGGTAGGCTGACGGGATGAGCAAGCCGGCGAAGAAGAAGTACACGACGAAGAACTGGTCGCCCTACACGAAGGCGCTGAGAGCCAGGGGATCGCTGACGATGTGGCTGGACCGGGACATGGCGTGGCAGGCAGCGCCAGTCAGCGGCAAGCCTGGGAGACCGACGACGTACAGCGACGCGGCGGTGCAGTGCTGCCTGACGATGAAGGTGCTGTTCGGACTGGCGCTGCGCCAGACGCAAGGGTTCGTGCAGAGCGTGCTGGAGCTGTCGGGGCTGGACTGGCAGGCGCCGGACTACAGCACGATGAGCCGGCGAGAGAAGCGCCTGACGGTGGAGATCAAGGCCCGCCCGAGCCGGGGCGGGCTGCACCTGCTGGTGGACTCGACGGGGATCAAGATGCTGGGAGAAGGCGAGTGGAAGACCAAGAAGCACGGGGCGGAGTACCGCAGGCAGTGGCGCAAGGTTCACCTGGGGATCGACGCCGAGACGCTGGAGATCCGGGCGATCGAGGTGACGGACAACGGCGTGGGGGACGCGCCGATGCTGCCGGAGCTGCTGGGACAGATCCCGACCGAGGAAGTGGTGCTGTCGGTGAGCGGGGACGGGGCGTATGACACGCAGGGTTGCCACGATGCGATCGCCGAGCGAGGGGCCGAAGCGGTGATTCCGACGCGCAAGAACGCCCAGCCGTGGAAGGCCAAGCGGCCGGGAGCGGCGGCACGCAACGAGATCCTGCGGGCGACGAATCGGCTGGGGCGGGGGATCTGGAAGCAGTGGAGCGGCTACCACCGGCGCTCGCTGGTGGAGACGAAGATGCGGTGCTTCAAGCTGCTGGGCGAGCGGGTGATGGCGCGCACCTTCGAGCGTCAGGTGGTGGAGTTGCAGGTGCGGGCTGCGGTGCTGAATCGCTTCACCCACCTGGGCACCCCGGTGACGCAGGCTGTGGCGTAACTCCGTCTGGGGTCAGGGGAAACTCAGCCTTGGCGGGGTTATGCAACAAAGCCCCGCAGCTTCGAACGATCCCAGTCGCAGCGCTGATCCCGTCCAGAAACCCTCCGTCGCATGGATGCGCTCCGAGTTCCCCTGGTTCCAAGACATCAGGCGCTCATCCTCGATCACGTCCTCGATGAACACCGACGTGTGCGGCGGCAGATCCTTCGGAATGAGATAAGCCGCCAGAGGGAAAGGCTGGTCTGACCGGGCGTAGAACCAGTTCTTGACCAGCTCCCACGCTTCTGGATCCTGATCCGACCAGCGTTCGATCGGATAGGCGTCGCGCCGATCACCGCTCCACCAGATCTCGCCCGTGTCCCGGTGCTGGTAGACGATGTACTTGATCTCCCCCTCTTCCGGCGCAGTACCGACCTCGCGCAGCAGCAGCCGGAATCCTTGCTGGTGCGCGGCTTTCATCGCCGGCAGATTCCGTGCCGTCCGAATGACCGGCAGCCCTTCCCGATTGCCCTCGCGCTGCTCGCGGCGGTGCAGGAAGACGATGTTGCGCGCCTTCTCGGTGGAGAAGATGCAGGCCCGCGGATCGGCGCGGAACAGCGCCTTGGCCTGCTCGTCGCTCAGCCCGTCCAGGCGGTGGATGCGGCGCTTGCACTGATGACAGTGGCGGTCACCGGAATCGGGATAGAGCGCGTCGAGTTGGTCAGGCGTCAGCGCCATCGGGCAGTAGACGGTGTGCAGGAAGGTACCGTCGTCGGCGTACAGGGCGCTGGAATGGGCGTCGTAGATCATGGCAGGCAGGCGAGCGGTCGAGCAGCCGGACAGCATAGATCCGAAAATGCAGAAATCACCTCTGGCCGATCGCCCGAAACGGCGACTTGTTGCACCCTGCCGGACAGTTTCTACCCACGCACCTCGTCCAGCCTCCCCACCCGCGACGGCCGCATCCGGGTCTTGGCCAGCGCGCCGGCCGGCTCCAGGATCGGGTGGGCGATCGATCCGACGCTGGAGCAGGTGGAGCGGCAACCCGTGCCGCCGCCGACCGTCAGCCCGAGCTGATCTGACGCGCAGGGGGATAGTCAGGCAGCCTGCTTGACATCCGCCCGATGCGCGATGATTTCGCTGGCGTCCAGGCCAGCGGTGACGATGTTGCCTGAAGCATCAAGCCCGAAGTCAACCTCGAAGGCGCCCCCAGGGTGGGTGTCAACAATCGTTCCAACGGCTCCGGCCTTGACGCCGAATGCGGGCAGATCCACGAGGCTCTCGACCCGGTCATAGAGTTGAAAAATCTCCGTCATGGCTAGCCTTTCGCTGTCTCTAAGCCCGTCGTTGATGGAAGGTTAGCGCGGCACGAGCCCCCACCCCAACCCTCCCCCGCTGGGGTAGGGGGCAAGACCAGATCACCGCCGCCCGATCTCTTCCTCCTCCCCCCAGCGGGGGGAGGCCGGGAGGGGGGCCTCCGCAGTCAGCAGCCATATCAACCCGCACCCCGCCCAACGCTTGTCAAGTCTTGCGGGCCTGTTCGTACAGCGCATCGTCCAGAGTCACCGTGATTCTCATGGGCGCCTCACCCCCGCACATCATCCAGCCCGCCCACCCGCGACGGCCGCAGCCGCGTCTGCGCCAGCGCCCCGGTCGGCTCCAGGATCGGATACGCGATCGAGCAGATGTGCGAGTTGATGCGCTTCAGGTCGCTGATCAGGTCGAGGTGGAGCGAGCTGGTCTCGATGCTCTCGGCGGTGTTGTCCTTGAGCCGGCCGAGGTGGTTGGCCGCGTAGGCGTGCTCCAGCTTGCGAAAGCGGGCCTTCTCTTCCAGCAGCTTCTGCGCGTCGCGCGGATGGCCGTCGAGGAAGACGCTCATGCCGAGCCGCAGGTTGGCCATCAGCCGCTCGTGCAGGTGGATGATCTCGGCCATGCCGGCGTCCGAGAAGCGGCGCTGCTTGCGGATCTTCTTGTCCTCGATGTCCTGCAGCACGCGCTCGATGATGTCGCCGATCTGCTCCATGTTGATCGTGAAGGAGACGATCTCGGTCCAGCGCTGGCTCTCGCGTTCGGACAGCGGCTGGCGCGAGATGCGCGTCAGGTAGAGCTTGATGGCGGTGTAGAGCGCGTCCACCACGTCGTCCATCTGGCGCAGGCGCTCGGCCTGGTCGAGGTCGTTGTCGCGCAGCACCGGCTGGATGCCGCTGAGCATGGTCTCGACCGCGTCGGCCTGCCGCAGCGCCTCGCGCGCGGCGCAGCTCAGCGCCAGGGACGGCGAGGTCAGCACCAGCGGGTCGAGGTGGCGCGGCGTGCGGTCGTCGGTGGGCGGGGGCGTGACCATCCAGCGCTCCAGCAGGCGGGCGAGCGGCCGGGTCAGCGGCACGAACAGCAGCGCCTGCGCCGCGTTGAACGCGAGGTTGAAGACGACCACCTGCAGCAGCACCTCCGGCACCCACTGCTGCAGCCAGACATGGAACAGCCCCATGAACGGCGCCGCAACCGCGCAGGCCAGACAGCGCAGGATGAGCGAGCCCATCGGCAGGCGGCGCGTCGAGACATCGGAGCCCGAGACCGACAGCACCGCCACCAGCGCACGCCCCAGATTGGCACCCAGCACCAGCCCGAGCGCGGTCGCCACCGGCACCATGCCCTCCTGCGCCAGCGTGCCGACCAGCAGCACAACCGCCAGACTGGAGTAGGAGCCGATCGCCAGCACGGCGCCGACGACCAGCTCCAGCGCCAGCTCGTTGGGCAGGCTCACCAGCAGGGTGCTGACCAGCGGCGCCTCGACCAGCGGCCGGGTGCTGTCGACGATGAGCCGCAGCGCCAGCGTGATGAGCCCCAGGCCGATGGCGATCTGCCCGAGGCGGCCGGCGGTGGTCTTCTCGCGCGAGAGGTGCAGCACGACGCCGCAGAAGATCAGCGCCGGCGACAGCCACGACAGATCGAACGAGTACACCAGCGCCATCAGGCTGGTGCCGACATCCGCGCCCAGCATCACCACCAGCGCGGGCGCCGTCGCCACCAGCCCCTGGCCGACGAAGGACGACACGATCAGCGCGGTCGCCGTGCTCGACTGCACCACGCAGGTCACCGCCGCCCCGGCCAGCATGGCCCCGGGCCACGCCGCCATGCTGACCGCCAGCACGCGGCGCAGGCTCTCGCCGAACAGGCGCAGCACCCCGGTGCGGACGATCTGTGTCGCCCAGATCAGCAGGGCGATCGCGGCGAACAGGTTGAGCAGATGGAGCATGGAGGACCCGATTGCACACGCTTGCGGCACGTGTATACACTGGGATGAACACCCCAGAATACAACGTACACCGGCGATCGACCATGCACCACAGCCCTCCCCTGACGCCGAACGCCTTGCAACCTGGCGGCGGGTTACCCGCTGCCGACACCCCACCCGTAGCGGCCGACGAGCACGTCACCAGCACGACGCAGCGCATCGTCGACGCCATCACCGCCGCCATCGTCGAGCGCCGCCTGATGCCCGGCACCAAGCTCGCCGAGCAGCCGATCGCTGACATCTTCAAGGTCTCGCGCACCCTCGTGCGGCAGGCGCTGATGCAGCTCAGCCGCGACCGCCTCATCACGCTGGAGCCGGCACGCGGCGCCTTCGTCGCGCAACCGAGCGTCGAGGAAGCGCGGCAGGTCTTCGCGGTGCGGCAGATGCTGGAAACCGCGCTGGCCCGCCAGCTCGCTGCCTCGATCACGCCGGCCCAGATCGAGGAGCTGCGCGCCCACCTCGTCGCCGAGCGCGAAGCCGTGCTGCGCACCGACGTGCCGGGCCGCACGCGGCTGCTGGCCGATTTCCACGTGGTGCTCGCCCGCCAGCTCGGCAACGAGGTGCTGGCGCAGCTGCTCGCCGACCTGCTGTCGCGCTCGTCGCTGATCTCGCTGATGTACCAGTCCTCGCACTCGGCCGAGCACTCGCAGGACGAACACGTCGCCATCGTCGAGGCCCTGGCCCGACACGACGCCGAGGCTGCCGCCGCACTGATGGCCAGCCACATCGGCAGCGTCGAGCGCAATCTCAGCCTGAACCCGCGCATCCACGATCTGGCCAGCGCGCTGGCACCGTCCGCAGCCTGAGCCCCGGTCCGGTCAAGGGTTCGAGCTGATCGCGGCGGCCGGAACTGGCACGCAAACTGCTTTCCAGAACTGTCCACCAAACTGTATACGATCTGGAGTACACAATGCCCCATCCCTTGCCGATCCGCCGCACCATGCTGGTGCTCGCCTGTGCCTCCCTGCTGGGCACGCTGCCCTTGGCCGTGCAGGCCCAGGAAACACCGGTCAAGTTCCAGCTCGACTGGCGCTTCGAGGGACCGGCCGCGCTGTTCCAGATGCCCGCCACGAAGGGGTTCTTCAAGGACGAGAAGCTCAACGTCACCATCGACGCTGGCAACGGCTCGGGCGGCACGGTGACCCGCGTCGCCTCCGGCACCTACGACATGGGCTTCGCCGATCTGGCCGCGCTGATGGAGTTCCACGCCAACAACCCGACCGCGCCGAACAAGCCGGTCGCGGTGATGATGGTCTACAACAACACGCCGGCGGCGGTGCTGGCGCTCAAGAAGAGCGGCATCAAGACCCCCGCCGATCTGAACGGCAAGAAGCTCGGCGCCCCGGTGTTCGACGCCGGCCGCAAGGCCTGGCCGATCTTCGCCAAGGCCAACGGCATCGGCAACGTCGCCTGGACCGCGATGGACCCGCCGCTGCGCGAGACCATGCTGGTGCGCGGCGACATCGACGCGATCACCGGCTTCTCCTTCACCTCGCTGCTCAACCTCGAAGCGCGTGGCGTCAAGGTCGAGGACGTGGTCGTGCTGCCCTACCCGCAGTACGGCGTGAAGCTCTACGGCAACGCGATCATCGCCAGCGAGGAGTTCGTGAAGAAGAACCCGGAGGCGATCAAGGCCTTCCTGCGGGCGTTCACCAAGGGGGTGAAGGCGGTGATCGCGGACCCGACCGGCGCGGTCGAGACGGTCAAGGCGCGTGACGGCATCATCAACAGCGAGCTGGAGCTGCGCCGCCTGAAGCTGGCGCTGGACGCGACCGTGCTGACACCCGATGCCAAGGCCGAGGGCTTCGGCGAGGTGAAGGCCCCGCGCCTGTCGCTGATGGCCAGCCAGGTCTCGGACGCCTTCGGCACCAAGGAGCGTGTCAAGGCCGATGCCGTGTGGAACGGCAGCTTCTTGCCCGCCGCCGCCGACCGCAACATCTTCGCCGCCGCGAAGAAGTAAGCCGAGGTCGTCGCGCATGACCGCCTTCGTCGATTTCCAGGATGTCTGGCTCGCCTACAACGACGAGCTGCTCGCCAAGGAGCAGTTCGCGGTGGAGAACATCAACCTGCAGGTGGGCGAAGGCGAGTTCATCGCCATCGTCGGGCCGTCGGGCTGCGGCAAGTCCACCTTCATGAAGCTGGCCACCGGCCTGAAGCGCCCGAGCAAGGGCCGCGTGGTGATCGACGGCCAGCCCGTGACCGGCCCGCTGAAGATCACCGGCATGGCCTTCCAGGCGCCGAGCCTGCTGCCCTGGCGCACCACGGTGGAGAACGTGCTGCTGCCGCTGGAGATCGTCGAGCCCTACCGCTCGTCCTTCAAGCAGAAGAAGGCCGCGTACACCGAGAAGGCCCGCAAGCTGCTGCAGAGCGTGGGCCTGGGCGGCTACGAGGACAAGTTCCCGTGGCAGCTCTCGGGCGGGATGCAGCAGCGGGCGTCGATCTGCCGCGCGCTGGTGCATGAGCCGAAGCTGCTGCTGCTGGACGAGCCCTTCGGTGCGCTGGATGCGTTCACGCGCGAGGAGCTGTGGTGCGCGCTGCGCGACCTGCAGGCCGCGCAGAAGTTCAA
Organism: uncultured Sphaerotilus sp.; assembly: GCF_963924895.1. Taxonomy (NCBI): domain Bacteria; kingdom Pseudomonadati; phylum Pseudomonadota; class Betaproteobacteria; order Burkholderiales; family Sphaerotilaceae; genus Sphaerotilus; species uncultured Sphaerotilus sp. The sequence goes on along the minus strand of NZ_CAWURG010000012.1, from coordinate 42,196 downwards.
CGTCATCCTCGTCACGCACGACCTGCGCGAGAGTGTCTTCCTGGCCGACACGGTCTATGTGATGAGCAAGAGCCCAGGGCGCTTCGTCGTCAAGCGCGAGATCGATCTGCCGCGGCCACGCGATCTGGAGATCACCTACACCCCGGAATTCACCAACATCGTGCATGAGCTGCGCGGCCACATCGGCGCGATGCGCCAGCCCGCCGCCGTGGCCAGCCCCGTGGAGATCGCGCAATGAACCCCAAGACGATGGAGCGCTGGTCGCCGTGGATCCTGCTGGTGGCGGTGCTGCTGCTGTGGCAGGTGCTGTGCACGGTGTTCAAGGTGTCCGAGTTCATCTTCCCGAGCCCGGCCGCGATCGCCGCAGCGCTGCAGGAGCACAGCGCGACGATCGCCGGCCACGCCTGGCGCACCTACTGGGTGACGATGGCGGGCTTCGGGCTGTCGATCGTGGTCGGCGTGCTGCTGGGCTTCCTGATCGGCAGCTCGCGGGTGGCCTACACCGCGGTGTACCCGCTGATGACCGCGTTCAACGCGCTGCCCAAGGCGGCGTTCGTGCCGATCCTGGTGGTGTGGTTTGGCATTGGCGCCGGCCCGGCGATCCTGACCGCCTTCCTGATCAGCTTCTTCCCGATCATGGTGAACATCGCCACCGGCCTGGCGACGCTGGAGCCGGAGCTGGAGGACGTGCTGCGCGTGCTCGGGGCCAAGCGCTGGGACGTGCTGACCAAGGTGGGATTGCCGCGCTCGCTGCCCTACTTCTACGGCTCGCTGAAGGTGGCGATCACGCTGGCGTTCGTGGGCACGACGGTGTCGGAGATGACCGCCGCCAACGAGGGCATCGGCTACCTGCTGATCTCGGCGGGCAGCTCGATGCAGATGGGGCTGGCCTTCGCGGGGCTGGTGGTGGTGGGCGCGATGGCCATGGCGATGTACGAGTTGTTCTCGGTGGTGGAAAAGCGCACCACGGGTTGGGCCCATCGTGGATCCAATGCACATTGAACCTCTCGCCGGCGCATCATGGCGGACATGAACACCTTCACCCGTCCCGACCCCACCACGGCGCAGATGCTGGTGCATCTGCGCCAGGCCGCCGACATCGCCCGCGCCGCGATGGAACAGGGCCACCATCCCTTCGGCGCGCTGCTGGTGGCGGCGGACCACGAGACGGTGCTGCTGATCCAGGGCAACGTGGACAGCGTCAACCACGCCGAGGCGGTGATCGCTCGCCAGGCGGCGGCCAAGTTCGACGCCGACCAACTGTGGGACTGCACGCTCTACACCACGGTCGAGCCCTGCTGCATGTGCGCAGGCACGCAGTACTGGGCGGGCATCGGCCGGCTGGTCTACGGCATGAGCGAGACCCGCTTGCGCTCGATGACCGGGCGCCACCCGGAGAACCCGACGCTGGACATTCCGTGCCGCGAGGTCTTCTCCCGGGGCCAGAAACCGATCCGCGTCTGGGGACCGGTGGCCGAGATCGAGAATGAGCTGGCCGAGGTGCACGAACGCTTCTGGCAGGCCCGGTGACCGACTCCTGCCCGGGGGCTTGAAAAAATCCAAGCAGGAACCGGGGACTGCGACTACACTGCGCCCACAGACATGCACAAGACCGTTTCTTGAAGGTCTTGCTCCTCTTCCGCTTCGCCCTCGATGCAGTATCGGCGGAGCCGGCCCAGGTCATCAAATCCCCGGTTTGACGTTTCTTGAGTGTTTCTGTCCCAGCGATTGCTGTGCGCTTTCTGATGCGCGGTATTCGCCGGGTGTCTTCATTTTTTTTACCACTCAACAAGGAACATCATCCATGAGTACGACCCAAACTGGCACCGTGAAATGGTTCGACGACGGCAAGGGCTTCGGCTTCATCACGCCGGCCGACGGTAGCAAGGACCTGTTCGCCCACCACAGCGAAATCAAGAACAACGGCGGCTTCCGCTCGCTGGCCGAAAACCAGAAGGTTGAATTCGAAGTCAAGCAAGGCCCCAAGGGTCTGCAAGCTTCGAACATCCGCGCGCTGTAATTAGCCGCCGGCCCTCGGGCCACCAGAAAAACCGCCGCCTTCGTGGCGGTTTTTTTTCGTCTTTGTCACCGCCTCCACCTTGCACCATGAGCTGGCTCGGACACCTGAACCTTCAATACTCGCTGGACGGTCGCCGCACCATCGCGCTGGACCGGCACCACGGCCCGCTGCGCGTGCTGCAGCGCCTCTACCCGGAGGGCGAAGCGGTCTGCCACCATGTGCTGGTGCATCCGCCGGGCGGCATCGTCGGTGGCGACGTCCTGGAAATCAACGCCGAACTCGCTGCCGGCACCCACGCCCTCATCACCACGCCGGGCGCCACCCGTTACTACCGCAGCGCCGGACAGACCGCCGTGCAACAAGTGCAGGCCCGGCTGGAAACGGGTGCCCGGCTGGAGTGGCTGCCGATGGAGACCATCGCCTACCGGCAGTGCATCGCAGAAAACCGCTTGCGCTTCGACCTGGCTCCCGGCGCCGAGATGATCGGATGGGATCTGCTGGCCCTCGGCCTGCCTGCAGCGAATGAACACTGGGACCGCGGTCGCTATACCCAGCGGCTGGAGTTGCCGGACGTCTGGCTCGAACAGGCCGTGATCGACGCCGCAGACCGGCGCCTGCTGGACAGCCCCGTGGGCTGGGCCGGCCGCCGGGTGCTGGGGACGTTGTGGTTCACCGCCGGCACGGCGCTGCCGAATGACCAGCGCACCGACCTGCTCGACCGTGCGCGGGACGCCATCGGTGCTTCCACGCTGGCGGGTCTGGCCGGTGCCACGGCGCCGCATGCACGCACCGTCGTGCTGCGCGTGCTGGCGGACCGGGTGGAACCGGCGATGCAACTCCTGGTCGCCGTGCGCAATGCCTGGCGGGCCTCGGCGTGGCAACTCGAACCCCATGCCCCGCGCATCTGGCGCACCTGACGCCCACGGGTTCCCGCAGCCAATCCGAATCGGATTGCGCTGCCGAAATCGGTGATTTCCGCGCCGCCGGGTGCGAGCCCGCTCGATAGACTGCACGCATGGACAGTCCATCCCCCCCACCGCCCCCAGCACCCGGCCGCATCGGACTCCTGCTCACCGGCGGCGGCGCCCGGGCGGCCTACCAGATGGGCGTGCTCAAGGCCATTGCCCGCATCGGCCGGGAAGCCGGAGCGCCACGGAGCAGCCCGTACCAGGTGATCGCAGGCACGTCCGCCGGCGCCATCAACGCGGCTGCGCTGGCCTGCCAGGCGGACCGGTTCGACGCCGCCGTGAGCGAGGTGGTCGACATCTGGTCGCAGTTCCGCTCCGAACAGGTCTACCGGACCGACTCGCTGGGGATCATCCGCACCAGCGCGCCCTGGCTGACGATGATGTCCTTCGGGTGGGCGCTGCACCGGTGGCGTCGCGCACGGCCGCGCTCGCTGCTCGACAACAGCCCGCTCGAAGCGCTGCTGCTGCGCATGGTGCGCTTCGACCGGCTGCCGCGGCTGATGGCCGATGGCCACCTGCATGCGCTGGCCGTGACCGCGTCCAGCTATTCCAGCGGCGAACACGTCACCTTCTACGAATCCGGACAGGACATCGCCCCCTGGACCCGTTCGCATCGGCTGGCGGTTCGCACCCGACTGGGCGTGCGGCATCTGCTGGCCTCTTCCGCCATTCCATTCGTGTTTCCGGCGACTTCGCTGCCCGTGAATGACCGGGTCGGATGGTTCGGGGACGGCTCGATGCGACAGGCCGCCCCCATCTCGCCCGCCGTCCACCTGGGCGCCGAGCGGATATTGATCGTCGGTGCAGGCCGCATGCACGAACCGCCGGGCGGTCACCAGGACATCAGTGGCTACCCCAGCGTCGCACAAATCGCCGGGCACGCGCTGTCGAACATCTTTCTGGACGCACTCGCGGTGGACATCGAGCGGATGCAGCGCATCAACAACACGCTGGCGCTGTTGTCGCCCGAAGCGCTGGCCCGCACTCCGCTGCGCCCGATCGAAGCACTGGTGATCGCGCCCAGCCAGCGCCTGGACGACCTCGCCGGGAAGCACCTGGACAGCCTGCCCCGCACCATCCGCGCGCTGCTGCGGGGCGTCGGCGTCACCGGTCAAGGTGAAACGGCACGGGGCGCGGCGCTCGCCAGCTACCTGCTGTTCGAGTCCGGCTACACCCGCGAGCTGATTGCCCTCGGTGAAGCCGATGCCCAGGTGAAGCGCAACGAAGTGCGGGCCTTTTTCGGCTGGGACCGCAGGGCCGGCGCCCTCGCAGTGACACCGCACCCGGCCATGGAGCCGCCGCCCGAAACCGCCCGCCTTACTTCTTCTTCTCGGACTTGAGTTCTGCGGCCGGCACGGTGGCCGCCGCGACTTGGGCACCCACCGCCCGCTCGAAGGTGCTGCCGTTGACCGTCAGCCCGCCGGTGGAATACTTGGCCGCCGTGGCCTGCTTGACCCCCTTGACGCGCTCCATCACGTCGGCCCAGTCCTTGAACGGCGCCTTCTTGCGCTCGTCCAGGATCTTGCCGGACATGGCCGGTCCGATGCCCTTGACGGCCTCCAGCTCGGCCTGGCTGGCCTTGTTGATGTCGGCCGCGGCCAGACAGGTGGCCGCAGCCAGGCTCAGCACGACACTCAGGATTTTCCGGATCATCTGCATGGTGGTTCCCCTTGGTGGTCATGGGCACATGGATTCATGTGCACGACATGCAGGGTCACGATACGGACGGCGGGCATCGCCCACATCCCCCGCAAGGGTCACACCGATGGGGGATGGCCCCGGACGGATTCAGTGGTCTTCGAGACGGCGCGGCGGGAAGGTGTCCCAGCCGTGGCAGCCGGGGCACTGCCAGAAATACTGCTGCGCCTCGAAGCCGCAGGCGGCGCAGCGGTAACGCTGCAGGGGCTTCAGCGCCTGCGCGACGCTGACCTGCACTGCCTGCAACTCCTGCACATCCAGCGGCTCGCGGCCGTGCTCGCGCAGCAGGCTCAGCGCCGGACCAAGTCCGGGCTGCACCTGCAGGTGCGTCAGCAGCAGCTGGCGGCGCGACTGCGCGTCGCCATCGAGCTTGAGCAGCGCCGCCAGCAGGTCCGAGGTCGGTGCCCGCGCATGCAGCTCGCGCAGCACGGCCCGCGCCTCGTCGCCACGGCCGCAGGCCAGCGCGCTGGCCGCCAGTTCAGTGGCGATCACCGACAGCGCGCCAGGGTGCACGCTGGCGAGCGGCAACCACCAGCCCAGCGCCTGGTCATGCTGGCCGAGCCTAGCGCAGCGCTGACCCGCCAGCACCAGCGGTCGGGCGGCCTGGGGTGCCACCTGGCGGGCCTTTTCCAGTGCAGCCAGCGCGTCATCGCTCTGCCCGCGGGCGTCGGCTTCGAGCGCCAGCTCGCAGTCGTAATGGGCGATGCGCTGGCTGAAGGAACCCGCTGCGACCGTCTCCAGCCCGCGGGCCACTTCGATCGCGGACTTCCAGTCGCGCGAGCGCTCGTGCAGCGTCAGCAGCGCCAGACGGGCGTCCGTCGCGAACGCGGTGCCTTCCAGCGCCTTGTAGGCAGATTCGGCGCGGTCGAACAGGCCAGCCTTGAGGTAGTCCTGCGCCAGGGCATGCTGCGCGCGGTCGCGCTCGGCGGCGGGCAGATCGGCCCGGGCGAGCAGGTGCTGGTGCACGCGCACAGCCCGCTCGTACTCGCCGCGGCGGCGGAACAGGTTGCCGAGCGCGAAGTGCAGGTCCGAGCTGCCGGGGTCATGCTGGACAGCTTCGATGAAGGCGTCGATGGCCTTGTCCTGCTGTTCGTTGAGCAGCAGGTTGAGGCCCTTGAAGTAGGCCCGGGGCGAGGACTCGGCGTCACGCCGCCATTGCCGCAGATCGAAGCGGGACGCCAGCCAGCCGAAGCCGAAGGCCAGCGGCAGGCCCATCAGCAGCCACTGCAGGTCAAATTCCATCGCGCGGGGAGGCACTCAGCGGCACATCGGGCACCACGGGCAGGCTCGCGGCCGCAACCACCGTGTCAGCAGCCGACTTCGCAGGCGCGGGGCGGACAGCATGGCGGCGACGCTGTCGCCACCAGTTCGGCGTCATGGCCAGCACGCCAAAGACGGCGCCAGCGGCAAAGACCACCAGCACCAGCAACACCATCGGTGCGCGGAACTCGAAGCCGAAAAACCATTTGAGTTGCACTTCGTGCTGATTGTTCAGCGCAAAGGCAAAGAGGACGAAGAAAACGGCGGCTCGAAAGAGCCAGGAGAGGAATCGCATGGCGATGCGATTCTAGTGCGCGGCAGCGCAGCGCAGGGACCGCTCAGCCTTCAGCACGGTCGGCGGAGGGCTGGTCGACAGCCTCGCGCAAGGCCTTGCCCGGCTTGAAATGCGGAACGAGCTTCTCGGGAATGGTGACCGGCTCGCCGGAGCGGGGATTGCGCCCCACCCGCGGCGGCCGGTGGCTGATCGCGAAGCTGCCGAAACCACGGATCTCGATGCGGTGACCTTTTCCGAGCGCGTCCGACATCGCGTCGAGCATCGTCTTGACGGCGAACTCGGCATCACGGTGCGTGAGCTGGCCAAAACGATTGGCCAGCAGGGTGACGAGGTCGGAGCGGGTCATGCAGCGAGGGTCGTGGTGTTCAGCAGGCGTTCACTTGATCAGTTGCCCTGGTCCAGCTTGGCCTTGAGCAGAGCGCCCAGGCTGGTGGTACCAGCGTTGCCAACCGTTTCGCGGTTGTCCACGGACAGGCGCTGCAGGGCTTCCTGCTGCTCGATGCTGTCCTTGGCCTTGATCGACAACTGGATCGAACGCGTCTTGCGGTCGATGTTGATGATCATGGCGGAGACATCGTCGCCTTCCTTCAGCAGGTTGCGGGCGTCTTCGACACGCTCGCGGGCCAGCTCGGAAGCGCGCAGGTAGCCGGTGACTTCCTCGCTCAGCTGGATCTCGGCGCCACGGGCGTCGACCGTCTTCACCTTGCCGACGACCGTCATGCCACGGTCATTGATGGAGGTGTAGTTGGTGAACGGGTCGGCGTCGAGCTGCTTGATGCCCAGCGAGATGCGCTCGCGCTCGACATCGATGCCCAGAACGACGGCTTCGACTTCCTGGCCCTTCTTGAAGTTGCGCACAGCCGCTTCGCCAGTCTCGTTCCAGCTCAGGTCGGACAGGTGCACCAGACCGTCGATGCCAGCGGCCAGACCAACGAACACGCCGAAGTCGGTGATCGATTTGACGGGGCCCTTGACCTTGTCGCCACGCTTGAAGTTCTGCGCGAACTCGTCCCACGGGTTGGCACGGCACTGCTTCATGCCCAGCGAGATGCGACGCTTGTCTTCGTCGATCTCCAGAACCATGACTTCGACCTCGTCGCCCAGGGCAACGATCTTCGAAGGCGCGACGTTCTTGTTGGTCCAGTCCATTTCGGAGACGTGCACCAGGCCTTCGATGCCCGGCTCGATCTCGACGAACGCGCCGTAGTCGGCGATGTTGGTGACCTTGCCGAACAGGCGGGTGCTCGACGGGTAGCGACGCGACACGCCGTACCACGGATCGTCGCCCATCTGCTTCAGGCCCAGCGAGACGCGGTTCTTCTCGGCATCGAACTTCAGGACCTTGGCGGTCAGTTCCTGACCAACCGTCACCACTTCGCTCGGGTGACGGACACGGCGCCACGCCATGTCGGTGATGTGCAGCAGGCCGTCGATGCCACCCAGGTCCACGAACGCGCCGTATTCGGTGATGTTCTTGACCACGCCGTTGACGAAGGCACCTTCGCGCAGCGTTTCCAGCAGCTTGGCGCGCTCTTCGCCCATCGAAGCTTCAACCACAGCACGGCGCGACAGCACGACGTTGTTGCGCTTGCGGTCGAGCTTGATGACCTTGAACTCCATCGTCTTGCCCTCGTACGGGCTCATGTCCTTGACCGGACGCGTGTCGAGCAGCGAGCCCGGCAGGAAGGCGCGGATGCCGTTGACGAGGACCGTCAGGCCGCCCTTGACCTTGCCCGACACGGTGCCGGTCACGAAGTCGCCGGACTCCAGTGCGGTTTCCAGCGACAGCCACGAGGCCAGACGCTTGGCCTTGTCGCGCGACAGGATGGTGTCGCCGTAGCCGTTTTCGATGGCATCGATGGCCACCGACACGAAGTCGCCGACCTGGACTTCGAGTTCGCCCTTGTCGTTCTTGAACTCTTCCAGGGGAACGTAGGCTTCGGACTTCAGGCCGGCGTTGACGACGACGAAGTTGTGCTCGATGCGGACGACTTCTGCCGAGATCACTTCACCAGCGCGCATGTTGGAGCGCTGAAGCGACTCCTCGAACATCGACGCGAAGGAATCCATGCCGAAATCGGCCATAGCTGCTTGGGACATTGGGGACTTTCTGCACCGGGACACCCCGGCGGCGGGTGCCACTTCCGTGGCGGGGTTAGGTTGCTGGTCCGCGCGGGGCGTCAGTGGGCGGGCGCCGACGTGGCCTCGAACGGTTGTCTCGCGTTCCACCAGACCACCAACTGCTGCATCGAAGCCTCGATGCCCAGTTGCGAGTTGTCCAGCAAGAGCGCGTCTTCGGCCGGCTTCAAGGGGGCGGTGGCGCGGGTTCTGTCCCGCTCGTCGCGCGCCTCCAAGTCGGCTCGAAGGTCTTCGAGACTAGCAGGAATTCCCTTGGAAATCAATTGGTTGTGGCGCCGCTCGGCGCGCGCAGCGGCCGTCGCGGTGAGGAAGATCTTGAGCCGCGCGTCGGGAAAGATCACCGTGCCCATGTCGCGCCCGTCGGCCACCAGCCCCGGCAATTGGCGGAAGTCGCACTGCAGATCGAACAGCGCCGCCCGCACCGCCGGCCAGGCCGAGATCTGCGAAGCCATCGTGCCCACCGCCTCGTCGCGCAGGTCGTCGCTCACGTCCTCGTCCGCCAGCAGCACGCGCACGCCCTCGAAGCGCAGCGCCATCGAGCGGGCGATCGCCGCCAAACCCTGTTCGTCCTCGGCCGACACGCCCGAACGCCGGGCGGCCAGCGCCGTGACGCGGTAGAGCGAGCCGGAATCGAGCGTGTGGTAGCCCAGCCGGTCGGCCACGCAGGCGGACAGCGTGCCCTTGCCCGACGCGGTCGGCCCGTCGATGGTCAGCACGGGAATGTCCGCCGGCCGAGCGGTGACCACCGAGAACAGCGCCTCGAAGTAGTCCGGGAAGGTCTTGGCCACGCACTTCGGGTCGAGGATACGCACTGGCACCGCGTGCTCGCCGTCGCCGGTCGGGTTCAGCCGGTTGAACGCCGCCAACGACAGGCACATCGCCATGCGGTGGTCGTCGTAGGTGTGGATGGCGGCCGGCTGGAAGGTCGCCAGCGGCTCGACGCGGATGTAGTCGGCGCCCTCCTCCACCGTGGCGCCGAGCTTGCGCAGCTCGCAGGCCATCGCGGCGATGCGGTCGGTTTCCTTCACGCGCCAGCTCGCGATGTTGCGCAGCGTGCTCGGGCCGTCGGCGTAGAGCGCCATCACGGCCAGCGTCATCGCTGCATCGGGGATGTGGTTGCAGTCAAGGTCGATCGCCTTCAAGGGCCAGGCGCCGCGGCGGATCTCCAGCGCATTCGGCTCGGCCCGGACCACTGCGCCCATCGCCTCGGCCGCCTCGACGAAGCGGATGTCGCCCTGGATCGACGCCGCGCCCACCCCTTCGATCCGCACCGGCGCGTCCACGCCCGCGATGGCGCCCAGCGCGATGAAGTAGGACGCCGACGACGCATCGCCCTCGACGTGGACTTCGCCCGGCGTCACATAGCGGCTGCCGGCGGGGATGACGAAGCGCTCCCAGCCGTGGCGCTCGACCGCGATGCCGAAGCGCTGCAGCAGGTTCAGCGTGATCTCGATGTAGGGCTTGGAGATCAGCTCGCCAACCACCTCGATCGTCACTGCCCGGTCGGTCGCGGCCAGCGGCAAGGCCAGCAGCAACGCGGTCAGGAACTGGCTCGACACATCGCCGCGCACGCGCACCGGCGCATCCAGCGTCAGCGCGCCACCCGCCACGCGCAGCGGCGGATAGCCTTCGACCCCCAGACACTCGACGACTCCGCCCAGCCCGCGCAGCGCGTCCACCAGATCGCCGATCGGCCGCTCGTGCATGCGCTTGACGCCACCGAGCGTGAAGACCGTGTCCGCCACCAGCGTCGAGATCACTGACAGCGCCGCGGTCAGCGGGCGCATCGCGGTGCCGGCGTTGCCGAGGAACAGCTCGGCCTCGCACACAGCGGGACGACCGGAAAATCCAGTGATGCGGGTGTGGCGGCCGTCTTCCTCGATCGTGCAGCCGAGCGTGCGCAGCGCGTCCAGCATCACGCGGGTGTCGTCGGAGTCGAGCAGATCGACCAGCGTCGTCGTGCCCTCGCTCAGGCCGGCCAGCAGCAGCAGGCGGTTGGAGATGCTCTTGGAGCCGGGCAGGTGCACCGTGCCGGCAGCGTGTCCGAGTGGCGGGAGGTCGAGGAAGGGAATCGAATACATGGCGCGGAGCAGGAACAGCGGGCGGGTTCAGCAGGCAGGGTCAGCGGGCCGTGGCCGGACGGGCATTCATCTGCCAGCCGGCGCGGCCATCGGAGGCGGTGCGGATGAGGTCTTCGAGCGCCTCGGTGTTGCCCGAGCGCATGACCACCTCGAAGGCGTCGAGCGCGTGGCGCAGGCGCTGCGACTGCTTGAGGATCTCCTCGCGGTTGCTCAGCAGGATGTCGCGCCAGACGTTCGGATCGCCCGCGGCGATGCGGGTGAAATCGCGGAAACCGGGCCCGGCCAGCGACAGGAACTCGCGCCCCGCCGGCTGCGCCAGCATCGCGTTGAAGTAGGCGAAGGCCAGCAGGTGCGGCAGGTGGCTGACGGCGGCAAACGCGGTGTCGTGGTTCTCCGGCGTCATCCGCAGCACCTGGCAGCCGATCGCGGCCCACACGTCGGTGGCCTTCTGCACCATCACCGGGTCGGTCTGCGCCAGCGGTGTGAGGATGACCTGCTTGCCCTGGTAGAGCTGCACATCGGCGTGCTCCACCCCCGCGACTTCCTTGCCGGCAATCGGATGCGCCGGCACGAAGCTGCCGATGCGCTCGCGCAGCACGCGCCGCGCCACGTCCACCACATCGCGCTTGGTGCTGCCCACGTCCATGAAGAGCGTGCCCGGCTCGACCATGTGGCGGATCGCCTTGAACGTTGCTTCGCTCGCGGCGACCGGCACGGCGATCAGCACGATGTCCGAACCCGACACCGCCAGCAGCGCCGACTCGGCCGCGATGTCGATCACGCCCATGCGGCGTGCGCGCTCCACCGTGGACGGCGACTTGCTGTAGCCCACCACGCGCTGCACCAGCCCGGCCCGCTTGAGCGCCAGCGCGAAGCTGCCGCCCATCAGGCCGCAGCCGATCACCCCCAGTTGATTGAACATGGTGTCCGTGCCGTACTCAGTGAACGTCGATCGGGTAGGTGCCGAGCACCTTGAAGAAAGCGCAGGACTCGCGCAGCTCATGCAGCGCGGTCTGCACCGCGGGCTGGTTCGGGTGGCCCTGCAGGTCGATGAAGAAGTAGTACTCCCACTGCCCGGAGCGCGCCGGGCGCGACTCCAGCCGGCTCATCGACACGCCGTGTTTCTTCAGCGGCGCGAGGATGTCGTACATGGCGCCGGGGCGGTTTTCCACCGAGACGACCAGGCTGGTGCAGTCGTGGCCGGACGCCTGAGGAGCCGGGTGGCGCAGCGGGTCGGTGACGATGGCGAAGCGGGTGCGGTTGTGGGTGTCGTTCTGGATCGCCGGGGCGACGACGTGGACACCGTATTCGCTGGCCGCGCGCGTGCTGGCGATGCCGGCGATCGACGGGTCCAGCGCCGCCAGCCGCGCGCCCTCGGCGTTGCTCGACACCGGGCGCCGCTCGGCGTGCGGCAGGTGCAGCGACAGCCATTCATGGCACTGCGCCAGCGCTTGCGGGTGGGCGCAGACCGCGGTGATGCCGTCGAGCGCGTTCTCCTTGCGCAGCAGGTTGTGGCGCACGAACAGGCTGGTCTCGCCGATGATGAACAGCGGCATGGTCAGGAAGATGTCCAGCGAGCGGGCGACCATGCCCTCGGTGGAATTCTCGACCGGCACGACGCCGAAGTCGGCCACACCCGCCGACGTGCTGCGGAACACCTCGTCGATGCTCGCGCACGGCACGCGCACGATGGACGAGCCGAAGTAGCCGAGCGCCGCTTCTTCGCTGAAGGTGCCGGCCGGGCCGAGGTAGGCGACGCGGGTCGGGGTTTCCAGCGAGCGGCAGGCGGACATGATCTCGCGCCAGATCGGAGCAACGCTCTCGTTCTTCAGCGGGCCGGGGTTGCCGGACTTCAGGCCGTCGATGACCTGCGCCTCGCGCTCGGGGCGGAAGACGACCGAGCCTTCCTTCTTCTTGATCTCGCCGACCTCCAGCGCCAGCCCGGCGCGGCGGTTGAGCAGCGCGAGCAGCTCGCGGTCGAGGGCGTCGATCTTGTCGCGCAGCTCCGGCAAGGTGGGCAGGGTCGGCGTGGTCATGGCGATGGTCTCGTCGTGTTGTTCTGTCGGTTCAGCCGTTCGCGGCGGCAAATTCGCGCAAGTAGGCCACCAGTGCCTGAACGCCAGCCAAAGGCATGGCGTTGTAGACCGAGGCCCGCATCCCGCCGACGCTCTTGTGGCCCTTGAGCTGCAGCAGGCCGCGCGCCTTCGCCCCGGCCAGGAACGCCTCGTTGCGCGATTCGTCGCGCAACTGGAAGGGCACGTTCATGCGCGAGCGGCAGGCGGGGTCGATCCGGTTGACGTAGAAGCCCGCGCCCTCGCCGTCCAGATAGCCATAGAGCAGCTCGGCCTTCTCGACCGCGCGGCGCTCCATCTCGGCCACGCCGCCCTGGCGCTTGACCCACTGGAACACCAGCCCGGCGATGTAGATGCCGTAGGTCGGCGGCGTGTTGTACATCGAGGCGTTGTCGGCGACCGTCTTGTAGTCGAAGGCGCTCGGGCAGACCGCCAGCGCGTGGCCGAGCAGGTCCTCGCGGACGACCACGATCGTGACCCCTGCCGGGCCGATGTTCTTCTGCGCACCCGCGAACGCCAGACCGACCTTGGACCAGTCGATCGTGCGCGACAGGATGTGCGACGAACAATCGATCACCAGTGCGGCGTCGCTGCCCAGCGCCTGCAGGTCCGGCAGCGTCTGGAACTCGACGCCGTGGATCGTCTCGTTGCTGCAGACATGCACGTAACGCGCCCCCGGCCGCAGCGCCCAGCTGGCCGGGTCGGGCATGGTCAGGTGACCGCCCTCGGCATTGCTGGCGATGACCTTGGCGTCGCAGTAGCGCAGCGCTTCCTTGGCCGACTTCTGCGACCAGGAGCCGGTGATGACGAAGTCCGCCTGCCCGCCACGCGACAGGTTCATCGGCACGATCGCGTTCTCGGCCAGCCCGCCGCCCTGCATGAACAGGATGCGGAAGTTCGCCGGCACCGCCAGCAATTCGCGCAGATCGGCCTCGGCCGCTTCGGCGATGGACATGAATTCGCGGCCGCGGTGGCTCATTTCCATCACGCCCATGCCCGAGCCGTGCCAGTCGAGCATCTCGGCCGCGGCTTGGTGCAGAACTTCCTCGGGCAACGCCGCCGGACCGGCGGAGAAGTTGTAGGGGCGCTGGGACATCGTCAACTCACAGGCAGGACTAGGGAGGCCAGGGGGAACGGCGTGGCTTACTTCTTGGCCGGTGCGGAAGCACCCTTGGCCGGCGGCGGCACGCCCAGACGCGTGCTGACACTGCGGTCCAGCGCCTGCAGCTTCGGCTCGACCAGCGAACGCGTCTCGGCGACCAGCTTCTCGGACAGGCCCTTCTGGATCTCGGGCGTGAGCTGCTGGTAGCGGCGGATCACGGGCGACTCCAGCCAGCTCACGAGCTGCTTGAGTTCGTCCTCGGTGAACTTCTCTTCCAGCAGCGGGCCCATCACGCCCGGCGCCAGCTTCAGCGCCTTGTCGCGCAGCAGCGGGTTGGTTTCCTCGACGTACTTGCGGATGTCGGCCTGGATCTCCTTGGCCATCGCCTCGCGCTTTTCGGGTGCGATGCGGGTCTGGAGCACCTGCCCGGCCTGCTGCATCAGTGCCATCGCCGGCTGCTCGACCAGGCTGCGGGCGATGCCCTCGACCCCGCCCTGCTGCAACTGCACCACCTTGGCGACCAGCTCCTTCTTGGCGGGGCTGGTCTCGGCCGCGACCAGGGTCGGGGCGGTCATCAGCACACACAGGGCGCCGGTCGTCAGCGCCGAGCGCCACAGATTGGAAGTCATCAAACGCTCTCCCCGGCGGTGTCGCCGGCATCGGTTTCAGGATTGTCGGAATTGGCGGGATCGGTGTCCGGGGTGGCGTCGGCAGCGGCTTCGACCGCAGCGTCGTTCTCGACGATGCGCTGCAGGCCCGACAGCTTGGAGCCTTCGTCCAGCGCGATCAGCGTCACGCCCTGGGTGGCGCGGCCGAGTTCGCGGATCTCCGACACCCGGGTGCGCACCAGCACGCCGCGGTCGGTGATCAGCATGATCTCGTCGGCGGAGCGGACCAGCGTCGCCGCGACCACGCGGCCGTTGCGCTCGGTCTGCTGGATGGCGATCATGCCCTTGGTGCCGCGGCCGTGGCGGGTGTACTCGACGATCGAGGTGCGCTTGCCGTAGCCGTTCTCGGTGGCGGTGAGTACGCTCTGGGTCTCGTCCTCGGCGACCAGCATCGCGATGACACGCTGGCCTTCTTCGAGCGCCATGCCGCGCACACCACGCGCCTGCCGGCCCAGCGGACGCACGTCGTTCTCGTCGAAGCGCACCGCCTTGCCGCCGTCGCTGAACAGCATCACGTCGTGCGCACCGTCGGTCAGCGCGGCGCCGATCAGGTAGTCGCCCTCGTCCAGGTCCACGGCGATGATGCCGGCCTTGCGCGGGTTGCTGAAGTCGTCCAGCGCTGTCTTCTTGACCGTGCCACGGGCCGTGCACATGAAGATGTAGTGGTCGGCGGGGAAGCGGCGGTTGTCGCCCGTCAGCGGCAGCACGACGGTGATCTTCTCGCCCGGCTGCAGCGGGAACATGTTGACGATCGGCTTGCCGCGGCTGGCGCGCCCGCCCTGCGGCACTTCCCAGACCTTGAGCCAATACACGCGGCCGCGGTCGCTGAAGCACAGGATCCAGTCGTGCGTGTTGGCGATGAAGAGCTGGTCAACCCAGTCGTCGTCCTTGGTCGCCGTGGCCTGCTTGCCGCGGCCGCCGCGCTTCTGCGAACGGTATTCGGCGAGCGGCTGGCTCTTGATGTAGCCGGTGTGCGACAGCGTCACGACCATGTCGGTCGGCGTGATCAGGTCTTCGGTGCCGAGTTCCTGCACGTTGTGCTCGACCACCGAGCGGCGCGCGCCGACCTTGGTCTGGCCGAACTCCAGCTTCAGCGCGGTCAGCTCCTCGCTGATGATGAAGGTCACGCGCTCGGGCTTGGCCAGGATGTCGAGCAGGTCGGCGATGACGGCCATCACGTCCTTGTACTCGCCGATGATCTTGTCCTGCTCCAGCCCGGTGAGGCGTTGCAGGCGCATCTGCAGGATCTCACCGGCCTGGTCGTCCGACAGGCGGTAGAGGCCGTCGGGTTGCATGCCGTAGTGCTCGGGCAGGCCTTCCGGGCGATAGGCCTGGCGGCCACCCAGCGTGCCGGCCTCTTCAGCGCGGGCCAGCATGTCGCGCACGAGCTGCGAATCCCAGCTCTTGTTCATCAGCGCAGCCTTGGCGACCGGCGGCGTGGGCGAGGCCTTGATGATCTGGATGAACTCGTCGATGTTGGCCAGTGCCACGGCCAGGCCTTCGAGCACGTGCCCGCGCTCGCGCGCCTTGCGCAGCTCGAACACCGTGCGGCGCGTCACCACCTCGCGGCGGTGCTCCAGGAAGATCTCCAGCAGCAGCTTCAGGTTGCACAGGCGCGGCTGACCGTCGATCAGCGCGACCATGTTCATGCCGAAGCTGTCCTGCAGTTGCGTCTGCTTGTACAGGTTGTTCAGCACCACCTCGGGCACTTCACCGCGCTTCAGCTCGATCACCACCCGCATGCCGGACTTGTCCGACTCGTCCTGGATGTGGCTGATGCCGTCGATCTTCTTCTCGTGGACCAGTTCGGCGATGCGCTCCAGCAGCGTCTTCTTGTTCACCTGGTAGGGGATCTCGTCGACGATGATCGACTGGCGCTGCCCGCGGTCGATGTCCTCGAAGTGGACCTTGGCACGCATCACGACGCGGCCACGGCCGGTGCGGTAGCCCTCGCGCACGCCACTGACGCCGTAGATGATGCCGGCGGTCGGGAAGTCCGGCGCCGGGATGATCTCCATCAGCTCATCGATGCTCGCCTGCGGGTTGTTCAGCAGGTGCAGACAGGCGTCGACCACCTCGTTGAGGTTGTGCGGCGGGATGTTGGTGGCCATGCCGACCGCGATGCCGGACGAGCCGTTCACCAGCAGGTTGGGCAGCCGGGCGGGCATCACCAGCGGCTCTTTTTCGCTGCCGTCGTAGTTGGGGCCGAAGTCGACCGTCTCCTTGTCCAGATCGGCCAGCATTTCATGCGCAATCTTGGACAGGCGGATTTCGGTGTACCGCATGGCCGCGGCGTTGTCACCGTCGACCGAGCCGAAGTTGCCCTGGCCATCGACCAGCATGTGGCGCAGCGAGAAGTCCTGCGCCATGCGCACGATCGTGTCGTAGACCGCCGTGTCGCCGTGCGGGTGGTACTTACCGATCACGTCACCGACGATGCGGGCAGACTTCTTGTAGGGACGGTTCCAGTCGTTGCTCAGTTCGTGCATCGCGAACAGCACGCGACGATGCACCGGCTTGAGTCCATCGCGCGCATCCGGAAGCGCCCGACCGACGATCACGCTCATGGCGTAATCCAGATAAGAGCGGCGCATCTCCTCTTCGAGGCTGATGGGCAGTGTTTCTTTGGCGAATTGAGTCATGCGGTCAGGGTCCCAGCGCGGACGATCGAGCCCTGCATTCTACGAGCCACGCAATGTCGCCACCACGCAACAGACTCTTTGGACGGCGTCCTCCGGCCTAACGATCCGTTTGACCTCGTATGGCACAATCATTTCGTCGGTCCCTAGCGCCGCGCTCTCATCGGCAAGCATGGGCCGCCGCTTTTTCTGCATTCTGCAGCCCGATTTGCGGCTTTTCTCGAGAGGAGAACCATGAACAAACTCAACAAGGTTGCACTGCTGTTCGCGTCGGCCGCACTGGCCGCCTGTGCGACCGGTGGCTCGACCTCCGGCGCCATGGACAACTGGCGTGCTGCTGACGGCACCGTGATCAAGAACGGCTCCAACGAGCTGTGCTGGCGCGATGCCAACTGGACTCCTGCGACCGGCGTGCTGCCGTGCGACGGCGTTCCGGTCCCGGCCAAGCCTGCGGCACCTGCTCCGGCACCTGCTCCGGCACCTGCTCCGGTTCCGGCTCCAGTCGCACCCGTGGCTGCTCCGAAGCCCGCCCCTGTGGTGGTCCCGGCCGCTCCGGTCAGCGAGAAGGTCACCTTCGCCGCCGACGCCTTCTTCGACCACGACAAGTCGGTCCTGAAGAAGGAAGCTGGCGCCAAGCTGGACGATCTGGTCAGCAAGGTCAAGGGCATCAACCTCGAAGTCATCATCGCCGTCGGTCACACCGACAGCGACGGTTCTGACAAGTACAACGAGAAGCTGTCGGTGCGTCGCGCCGAAGCGGTCAAGAAGTACCTGGTCAGCAAGGGCATCGAGCCGAACCGCGTCTACACCGAAGGCAAGGGCGAAAAGCAGCCCGTCGCCGACAACAAGACGAAGGAAGGCAAGGCCAAGAACCGCCGCGTCGAGATCGAAGTGGTTGGTACGCGTACCAAGTAAGTCAGCAGCTTCGGCTCGCTCACTGCGAAACCCCGCCTCGGCGGGGTTTTTTCATGGCCGGTCCGCTTCGACTAGGATCACAGGATGATGACCAACGCCGACCCCAAGGAACTCGCCAAGTTCAGCGAGCTGGCCCACAAGTGGTGGGACCCCGAGAGCGAGTTCCGCCCGCTCCACCAGATCAACCCGCTGCGCCTGAACTGGATCACCCAGTGCGCCGGCCCGCTCGATGGACGGCGGATCGTCGACGTCGGCTGCGGCGGCGGCATCCTCAGCGAAGCCATGGCGCGCCAGGGCGCACAGGTCCTGGGCGTCGATCTGGCTGAACGGTCGCTGAAGGTCGCCCAGTTGCACGCGATGGAAGCGGGCATCGAGAACGTCCAGTACCGCGAGGTCGCCGCCGAGGTGCTGGCCGACGAGCAGCCCGGCCAGTTCGACATCGTCACCTGCATGGAGATGGTCGAGCATGTCCCTGATCCGGCGGCCATCGTCGCCGCCTGCGCGAAGCTGGTGAAGCCGGGCGGCTGGGTGTTCCTGTCCACGCTCAACCGCAACCCGAAGTCCTTCCTGTTCGCCATCGTCGGCGCGGAATACCTGCTGCGCCTGCTGCCGGCCGGCACGCACGAATACGCCAAGTTCATCCGCCCGAGCGAGCTGGCGACCTGGGGCCGCTCGGCCGGGCTGGACGTGCTGCACACCCGCGGCATGGAATACAACCCGCTGACCAAGCGCTACTGGCTCAGCGACGACACCAGCGTCAACTACCTGCTGGCGTGCCGCAAGGGGACAGCATGAAGACGGGGCCGCGTGTCCATGCGGTGTTGTTCGATCTTGACGGCACCCTGATCGACAGCGCGCCCGACCTGGGCGGCGCAGGCAATGATCTGCGCGAACGCCGCGGTCTGCCGGCGCTGCCGCTGACCGACTTCCGGCCGATGACCGGTGCCGGTGCGCGCGGCATGCTGGGTGTGGCGCTGCAGATCACGCCGGAGCATCCCGACTTCGAGGCGCTCAAGGACGAATATCTGGCCATCTACGAAGCCCGCATGACCCGTCTGACGCGGGTCTTCGGCGACATGGCCTCCGTCCTCGATGCGCTGGACGCGGCCGACCTGCCCTGGGGCATCGTCACCAACAAGCACAGCCGCTTCGCCGCACCCGTGGTGGCTGCGGCGGGCCTGCAACACCGCAGCCGCGTGCTGGTCTGCGGCGACACCACGCCGCACGCCAAGCCACACCCCGAGCCGCTGTTCGAGGCCGCGCGACGCATGGGGGTCGATCCGGCGCGCTGCCTCTACGTCGGCGATGACCTGCGCGACGTGCAGGCGGGCCGAGCGGCGGGCATGGGCACGGTCGCCGTGGCCTGGGGCTACCTCGGCCAGGGTGAGCCGATCGAGGCCTGGGGCGCCGATCATCTGATCAATTTTCCGGGGGAACTCTTGAACTTGCCCGGAATGGCCTAAGATACGCGGTTCAGGGGCCGACCTGGTTTCGACGTGGGTTCGGAATTGGAGTAGGGCGTGTCGAGCACCAGTTCGCTCGTAAAACCACTGGAAACAAAGTAACTGCGAACGACTCTACGTACGCTCTCGCCGCTTAACACCGGCGAGCCTCTCAACGGTTGGCCGATGGGCCGGGTCCGCAAGGGCTGAGAGGTAATACACATGGGCTGGTCTCTGGTGGTGTCACACAGCCGGGGACAAGACAAAGTGACTGGTGTTGTCTGAAGGGTGTTCCTGCCCGTCAGCGACATGAGACTCAAATCAGAGAACTACACACGTAGAACTGCCCGAGGATGGCTTGCGGACGGGGGTTCAATTCCCCCCGGCTCCACCACTCACCCGAAAAGCCCCGGAGATTCCACGCTCCGGGGCTTTTTCTTTGCCTGCACCCCGAAAAACCGGCCTCTGACCGGGTCGGTGGTGGATTCTGGACAGTTCCGCAGAGAACGAGCAGTCAGGGGGAATGCCATGCAAGCGCAGCACGACAAGCGCCAGCTCAGCGAGAGCGACATCTGTGACAAGTACATCCGCCCGGCGATGGAGCGTGCCGGCTGGAACGGCCTGGACCAGATCTACCGCGAATACCCGCTGCGCGCCGGCCGGGTGGTCGTGCAGGGGCGCAAGGCGCGGCGCGATGCGGCCACCGTGCTGCGCGCTGACTACGCGCTGTTCCACAAGGCCCACATCCCGCTGGCGGTGGTCGAAGCCAAGCACAACGGCCTCGCAGTCGGCGCCGGCATGGCGCAGGCGATCCAGTACGCGCACCTGCTCGACGTGCCGTTCAGCTTCTCCAGCAATGGCGACGGCTTCCTCTTCCGCGACGCCACGCTCGCCGACGGCGTGCTGGAGCGCTACCTGACGCTCGACGAATTCCCCTCCCCCGCCGAACTCTGGGCACGCTACTGCCGCTGGAAAGGCTGGACACCCGAGGTGCAGCGCGTCGCCGCCTTCGACTACCAGCCCGGCAAGACCCCGCGCTACTACCAGCTCAATGCCATCAACCGCACGGTCGAGGCCATCGCCCAGGGCCGCCAGCGCGCGCTGCTGGTCATGGCCACGGGGACTGGCAAGACCTACACCGCGTTCCAGATCATCTGGCGGCTGTGGAAGAGCGGCACCAAGAAGCGCATCCTGTTCCTGGCCGACCGGAACATCCTGATCGACCAGACGATGGTCAACGACTTCCGCCCCTTCAAGGGCGCGATGGCCAAGCTCAGCCCGAACGCCAAGGGCATCGAGCAGGTCGAGGCCGTGACACTCGCCGTCCACAAGACCACCAAGCAGGTGGACAAGAGCTACGAGATCTACCTTTCGCTCTACCAGGCCGTCACGGGCACCAGCGAAGAGAGCCACCTCTACAAGCAGTTCTCGCCCGACTTCTTCGACCTGGTCATCGTCGACGAATGCCACCGCGGCAGCGCGGCCGAGGACTCGTCCTGGCGCGAGATCCTGCGCTACTTCGGCAGCGCCACGCAGGTCGGCCTGACCGCCACGCCCAAGGAAACCGACACCGTCTCGAACAGCGATTACTTCGGCGAGCCGGTCTATACGTACAGCCTCAAGCAGGGCATCGAGGACGGCTACCTCGCGCCGTACAAGGTGGTACGCATCGACCTCGACCGCGACGCCTTCGGCTGGCGGCCGACGCAGGGCATGACCGACAAGCACGGCCACGCCATCGAGGACCGCATCTACACGGGCGCCGACATGAACCGCCGGCTGGTGCTGGAGCGGCGTGACGAGGTGGTGGCGGCCAAGATCACCGAGTACCTCAAGGCCACCGACCGCCACGCCAAGACCATCGTCTTCTGCGAGGACATCGACCACGCGGCCCGGATGCGCTCGGCGCTGAGCAACGCCAATGCGGACATTTGCGCCACACAGCCGCGCTACGTGGTGCAGATCACCGGCGACAACCCAGAAGGCAAGCGCGAACTCGACAACTTCATCGACCCGGAGAAGCCCTACCCGGTGATCGCGACCACGTCCAAGCTGATGAGCACCGGCGTGGACGCGCAGACCTGCAAGCTCATCGTGCTGGACCAGAACATCCAGTCGATGACGCTGTTCAAGCAGATCATCGGCCGCGGCACCCGGCTGCGCGAAGACCTCGGCAAGACGTGGTTCACCATCCTCGACTTCAAGCGGGCGACCGAGCTGTTCGCCGACAAGGACTTCGACGGCGAGCCGGTGCAGGTCTACGAACCGAAGGGCGACGATCCGGTGGAGCCGCCCGAGCCGGTGGCGCCTGTCGGTCCGGACGGCCAGCCCGGCGACGGCGAGACGCCCACCGAGGATGGCGCAGCGCCCGGCGATCTGCCGCAGCCCGATCCGCTCGGCCCCTTCGGCGGTGGCGATGGTGATGGCGCGCCGCGGAAGTACGTCATCGGCGGCACGGTGAACGTGTCCGTGGCGCGCGAGCGGGTGCAGTACCTCAACGCCGACGGCAAGCTCGTCACCGAGAGCCTGCGCGACTACACCCGCATCCACCTCGGCAAGCGTTTCGATTCGCTCGACCAGTTCCTGCAGACGTGGAACAGCGCCGAGCGCAAGGCGGCGCTGCTGGCAGAACTCGAAGCGCAGGGCATCTTCTTCGATGCGCTGGCCGACGAGGTGGGCCGGGAGCTGGACCCCTTCGACCTGCTGCTGCACGTCGCCTATGGACAGCCGCCGCTGACGCGCCGCGAGCGGGCGCGGCGGGTGAAGCAGCGCAACGTCTTCACCGAGTACGGCCCGATGGCGCGCAAGGTGATGGACGCGCTGCTGGACAAGTACGCCGACGAGGGCATCGCCACCATCGAAGGCCAGTCCGTGCTCAGCGTGCAGCCTTTCACCGCGCTCGGGCGGCCGGCCGAACTCATCAAGAGCTTCGGCGGTCGGCCGCAGTACCTGCAGGCGCTGAAAACGCTGGAGCGCGAGCTGTACGCGCCCGCACAATCCTGACCGTTCCTGTAAACCTATCCAGACGTACCCAAGCCTGAGCAAAGCTGCTCAGCACGGCACATCGTCGAAGACAGGCACGCCAGCCGAACAGTGCTGCTGACGATTCGCGCCAAGGGATCGCACCTTGGTCTTCCGGGTTGCGCTCACGGCCTGAATTGCTTGAGACAGAGGCGCCGGGGCCGCTTTCGCAGCACCAGACCGGAAGTGCCCTGCATGGGCCGCTGACTGGCTTGATCGAACGGCCGCCCATTGCGTCCACACATGCTTCGCGCGATTCCTTGCAGGTAGCGCGAAGGTGACGTGGCCACCGTTGCGGGCCGGCACTGCCACGATGCCGTGCTGGCAATCGGGGGCAGTGCTGCGGTAGGCCGCGAACGGGCGTTCTTTCAAGCCAAGTCCACGACGCGCGATGGCGAAGGCCGCCGCGGCGTGGACGCTGATGCCGAGTCGGGCCGCGTGGTTCACGGCGCCGATGACGGAGGTGTACGCAGGATTCACCGCGATCACGTCGATGCCGGCGCGGAAGGCTGCCGCACGCAGCATCGAGTCGAAGTCTCTGTAGGCCAGCGCACTGAGCATGCGTGCTCTGGCGGGATCGGCACCTTCCAGGCGGGCCTTTTTCTCGCGGAAGTCCAGCCGCTCAATGACGATGGGCTTGGAGGATGCGCGGGCGCGCTCGACCACCTGCTTCACGGCGTCACCCATGGCGGCGCGGCGCTGGTCGGCGTTCATGCCGCGCGTGTCGAGGTCGATGCGCTGGTGGGCGATGAGGTTGCCGTGGCGGTCGGTTTCGGCCACGGCGAGGTGGTCGGCGTTGAAATCCGCGCCCACCGCGCCGGCCTGTGCCGTGCTGATCGTGGGCACCGGATCGACCGACACGGACACGAACACGCGCCAGCCCTTGCCGTCGCGCACGAAGCGCCAGGTCAGCGCCTTGCCCTCGCGGGTCTTGGTCTGCTTGCCGGTGGCGCTCACGCGCTCGACCACCCGGCCGCACGCCAGGGCGGCGCGGATCTGGTCCATGCCGTAGGCGAAGCGGATGTCGTGGAGTTCGACGTACTTGCCCGACTCGGCAGTGACCAGCGCATCGGGCATGCGCAACCGCAGCAACACCGTGCCATCGTCGGCCAGCGTTGCCACACAGCCCTGACACCCGCCCGTCTCGTCCTTGCTGCCCAGCACGGAGAACTGCGCGGACCGGGCGCGGTGCCACGCATCCCGCCACGCCGCGTGATCCGCGAAGCCGTTGCCCGACAGATCGAACTGCGCACGGAACAGCCGGCGCGACCCGAAGGCGATGCGGACTTTGCCCGCCTTGTGGTCGGCCTGCATGCCTTCCAGCCGGGCCGCCAGGGTGACCGCGCGGCGCGTCTTCTGGTGCAGCTTGCCCAGCCGCTTCACGCGGGCCTCGGGCGTCTCGGACTTGGGCGCCGTGCTCAGCTTCTTCAGCGTGGCCTGTGCCTTCTTCAGCCGCGTCTTCGCCTCGTCGATCAGGCCGGTGCTGCGCTCCTTCACCGAGTCGGTCTTTCCGTCCAGACCGATGCGCACGGCGTTGAACTGACGGGCGGTGATCCCGAACCGCTTCAGGTACTCGTTCTTCAGCTTCTCGGGCTTCACACCCTGCGCCGTGGACTGCGCGAACAGCGTGCGCTCGACCCGGCCGAAGAGTTCGGCGTAGGCGTCCAGCGCCGCCGCTGTGCCCGCATCGACCGGCACGCGGGACTGGTAGGTGAAGGTCTTGCCTTCTGACAACCGTGGCGCCACGCCGCAGGCCGTGGTGCGGCCATCTGCGGTACAGGCGTGGGGTGTCGTGATCGATGACATGGTGCGGATCATGTAGCGTAGAGCGTCACATTGTCAAGCGTCACGCAATGGCAGAATGGCGTTATGCCACGCAAACCACTCGGGGACCGCCCCATGACGCAGAGCGAACGCGCCAGAAAGTCTCGGGAGAACCGCGCCAATGCGGGAATCTCTGAGCTGCGCGCCTGTTTCGTGCCCACCGAACTGCATGCCGAAGTAAAGGCGCTCATCGCCGAATGGCTCGCCCAGCGAAAACGCAAGGACTGAACCTGTCCGTTTTGGGCAGCTTCAGGCAGCTTTGGACATGTTCCCGCCACACTGCTTGAAACCCTGCGCGCCGCCGCTCTGCCGATCTACCGATCCCGACCGGTTCCGACTGGTCCCGCCCTTCCCTACCGGCTTCTACATGTCGAATCTCTCTGCAGTCATCAAGTCCATTCAAGACGTCATGCGCCAGGACAGCGGCCTGGACGGCGACGCCCAGCGCATCTCGCAGCTCACCTGGCTGCTGTTCCTGAAGGTGTTCGACGCGCTGGAAGAGGAGCTGGAGCTGACCCGCGACGACTACCGCAGCCCGATCCCCGAGGACATGCGCTGGCGGAACTGGGCGGCGGACGCGGAAGGGATCACGGGCGATGCGCTGCTGAGCTTCGTGGACAACGAGCTGTTCTCGACGCTGAAGAGCCTGAGCGCCGACCCGGTGCGCAACCCGCGGGGGTTCGTGGTGCGCGGGGTGTTCGAGGACGCCTACAACTACATGAAGAGCGGGCAGTTGCTGCGGCAGGTCATCAACAAGCTGAACGCCATCGACTTCAACCGCCAGAGCGAGCGCCACCAGTTCAACGACCTGTACGAGAAGATCCTCAAGGACTTGCAGAGCGCGGGCAACGCGGGCGAGTTCTACACGCCGCGGGCGGTGACGCAGTTCATGGTGGACATGGTGGACCCGCGGCTGGGCGAGCGGGTGTTCGATCCGGCGACGGGCACGGGCGGGTTCCTGGTCTGCGCGATCGAGCATCTGCGGCGGCAGGTCCACAACACCGAGCAGGAGGCGGTGTTGCAGGCCAGCGTGCTGGGGGTGGAGAAGAAGCAGTTGCCGCACATGCTGTGCGTGACGAACCTGATGCTGCACGGGATCGAGGTGCCGAGTGCCGTCCGGCACGACAACACGCTGGCGCGTCCGCTGCGGGACTACGGGGCGGCGGACCGGGTGGATGTCGTGCTGACGAACCCGCCGTTCGGGGGCATCGAGGAGCCGGGGATCGAGCAGGGGTATCCGGCCGACGTGCGGACCAAGGAGACGGCGGACCTGTTCCTGGTGCTGATCCAGCATCTGCTGAAGCACAAGGGGCGGGCGGCGCTGGTGCTGCCGGACGGGACGCTGTTCGGCGAGGGCGTGAAGTCGCGCATCAAGGAGCAACTGCTGACCGCGTGCAACCTGCACACCATCGTGCGGCTGCCGAACGGGGTGTTCGCGCCGTACACGGGGATCAAGACCAACCTGCTGTTCTTCACCAAGGGGGCGCCGACGCAGGCGATCTGGTACTACGAGCATCCCTATCCGGCGGGCGCGAAGAGCTACAACAAGACCAAGCCGATCCGGATCGAGGAATTCGAGGCCGAGAAGGCGTGGTGGGGTAGCGAGGCGGACGGGTTCGCGGCGCGGGTGGAACACGAGCGGGCGTGGAAGGTGGACATCGCGGCGATCAAGGCGGCGGGCTGGAACCTCGACCAGAAGAACCCGCACGCGCCGGACGCGGTGAGCCATGACCCGGACCAGTTGCTGGCCGACCATGCGCGGCTGCAGGCGGAGGCGCAGGGGTTGCGGGATCGGCTCAAGGCGATCCTGGCGGAGTCGCTGGGGGGGCGGGCATGAGCGCGGGGGTGGAGGCGCCGCTGGTGCGGCAATTCGACCTGCTGGCCACCGCGCCCGGTGGCGTGGCGCGGCTGCGCGAGTTGATCCTGACGCTGGCGGTGCAGGGCAAGCTGGTGCCGCAGGAGGCGGGGGATGAGCCGGCGAGTGTGTTGTTGCAGAGGATTCGGGGGGAGAAGGATCGGTTGATCGCGGAAGGGAAAATCAAGCGAGATAAGCCGATGGCTGAAATCTACGATGAGGAGTTGCCATTTGATATTCCGACTGGATGGACATGGGCGCGCATACCGGCGCTGACATACAGCCTTGGACAAGGCGAGCCGAGCACTACCTTTACGTACATCGATGTAGCCGCGATCGAAAATATCAAGGGTGTGATCACGGATAATATTCAGGTCATACACCCTACGGACGCACCTTCTAGAGCCAGAAAGAATGTTGCTGTCGGCACAGTCTTGTACTCAACTATTCGCCCGTACCTCAAGAATATCGCCATCGTGGAGCAGGACTACCAACCCCGCCCGATTGCGAGCACTGCGTTCGCCACCATGCACCCGCATCAGGGCTTAATATCAAGGTATCTACTGACATATCTTAGAAGCAAGCCTTTCACAGATTTCGTAAATAGTAAATCTGTTGGCATTGCGTACCCCGCTATTAATGACGCAAATTTCTTTCAGGGTCTTATTGCACTTCCCCCAACTGCCGAACAATCCCGCATCGTCATCCGCGTCGAAGAACTGATGCGCCTGTGCGATGCTCTCGAACAGCAGCGCCAGCTCGAAACTGCGCAGCACGCCCAACTGCTGAACACCCTGCTCGGCACGCTGACCGACTGCACCTCGCCCGACGAACTCGCCGCGAACTGGCAGCGCGTCAGCGACCACTTCGACCTGCTGCTCGACCGCCCCGAAGCCGTGGACGCGCTGGAGCAAGCCATCCTGCAACTCGCCGTGCGCGGGCTGCTGGTGCCGCAAGACCCGGCGGACGAGCCGGCGAGTGTGTTGTTGCAGAGGACTCGGGCGGAGAAGGATCGGTTGATTTCGGCGGGGAAGATCAAGCGGGATAAGCCGCTGCCGGCGATGACAGAGGCTGAAAAGCCATTTGATTTGCCAGACGGCTGGGCATGGTCATGCTTGGGAGAAATCGCACTTACCGGCCCAACAAATGGTTTATCACCGCGCCCATCCGAAACACCAACAGATATGCGGTGCTTGTCCTTAAGTGCGACCACCAGAGGCTATTTCAAAGACGACTGCTTCAAGTATGTTGCGATAGATAAATATGCAGCCAAACCATTTCTCTTAAAGAACGATGATTTATTGATTCAGCGAGGCAACTCTCTGGATTACGTGGGTATAGCTGCAATTTACACAGGAGAAGATGACGCCTTCATTTATCCAGACCTCATGATGCGGCTAAAAATATCCACACAAATCAATTTGTCGCTTGTGCATGTTTGGTTGATTTGCGAAAACGGTAGAGATTATTTCAAGCGAAATGCGACAGGAACTCAGGGAACGATGCCAAAAGTAAATCAAGCAACGGTCGCCAGAACGCCAGTTCCAATTCCACCTGCGGCCGAACAAACCCGCATCGTCGCCCGCGTCACCCAACTCCGCGACCTCTGCACCACCCTGCGCCAGCGCCTCGCCGCCCGCCAGACCACGCAGCGCCATCTGGCCGAGGCGCTGGTCGAGGTCTGAGAGTCGCGCCATTCGTGACTTATCACCGCCTCAGAGACCAGCCAAACCCCCTGCCCGCCCGCCGTCCACAGCCTTGAGGATGCCGCCCTCCCCCCCGAGGGCTACAAGCAGTCTCGATCCACCGATCAGACTCCTAGGAGCAGACCATGGCTTACCTCTTCCGCGGTCGCCTGTGTGGCGCCCTCTGTGACGACTGTTTCGAGCCGCTGGCGAACGTCCAGGTCCGGCTCTACCGCCTGCGCAGCGACCAGGACGCCACCCGGCTCGCCGTCGCCGAGACCAAGGACACCTTCGCCGTGCTCACCGACGAGCAGGTCCGCGCCAAGTCCGGCGCCCTGCTCGCCGAGTGCCGGACCGACGAGGCCGGCCACTTCACCGCCAGGCTGAGCGACGACCAGCAGTACGCCGGCGAAGCCTTCGAGGTCGACGTCTACTGCGGCACCGTGCCGCACCGCCGCCCCGAACCGCCGCCCAAGGGCCCCGTCCAGTTCACCATCACCACCGTCCAGCCCCAGTGGCGCCAGCGCGAGAACGACCAGATCGCCGCCTGGGACCACTGCCTGGCCCGGCGCTTCTGGTGCTACATCCGCGCGCTGTTCGACGCCTGGGTCATCTGCGGCCGCGTCACCGTCTGCAGCACCGGCCAGGCCGCCGAAGGCCTCACCGTCTACGCCTTCGACCGCGACTGGCTCGCCGACGACCCCATCGGCTCGGGCCTGACCGACGCCTCGGGCAAGTTCCGCATCGACTACCTCGGCGCCGACTTCCGGCGCGGCACCTGGATCAACATCGAGCTGCTCGGCGGCCCGGATGTCTATTTCCGCATCGACGGCCCCTCCGGCACCCCACTGCTGACCGAGCCCTCCAGCCAGGGCCGCGCCCCCGGGCGCGAGAACGTCGGCCCCTGCTGCTGCGTCGCGCTGTGCGTGAAGGAGGCGCCGCCCGTCGAACATGCCTGGTTCAACCGCGTCGGCGACTTCAACATCTACAACGACATCGACAGCAGCACCGGCCTGACCACCACCGCCCAGCCCGCCGGTTTCCCCAACCAGCACGGCGGCCCCGGCTACGGTTTCTGGCAAAGCCCCCGCCTCGTCGGCGACTGCCCGACCCGCCACCCCGCCACCAGCCAGCCGCTGCGCTACCGCTTCCTGTGGCGCCCGACGGGCAGCCTCGCCACGCCGTCGCCGATCACGGGCGCGCCGATGGTCGTCGCCCAGAAGGTCGGCACCCGGCCGGTGACGTGGAACTACGGCCTGCCGGGCGATCCGGGCACGCACCCGCAGGACGTCTGGGTCGTGCCGTCCGGCGGCTACACCGGCCCGATGCCGGCGCCCTTCCCCGCCGCGCCTCCGGGACCGCCCGCCGGCACCTGGGGCCCGATGCCGCCGCTGCTGCTGCAGCCGGACGCCGACGGCTGGGTCACCATGCCGCCGGACGCCACCAACCAAGGCTTCTCCGGGCCGCTGCTGCGCGTCAACACGAACGCGCTGGTGCCGGGCGGCGTGGCCACCGGCGCAGGGGCCGGCAACGCCGTCCCCGCCGCAGCCCTGAAGAACGGGGTCGATGTCTCGATCCTCTTCGAGGCCGCCCCGGTCTCCGGCCTCGGCGCGACCCTCGGCAACCAGCTCGACCGGCTACACGTCAACAACTGGATCGAGGTCGCCGAGTTCAGTCTCGACCAGTTCACCGCACCAGGCGCGACGCCATGCGAGGGCATCACCAACATGGTCGACCTGCGCTACACGATGGACCACGAACTGGTGAGCACCTGGGCGCTGGGCATCTCGACCTCCGCCGCGATCCCGGGCGGCACGCCGACGCTGCCGGGTCTGGGCGTGCCGCCGGTGCCGCCCGACCAGTTCAGCTCGGTGCGCGGCGGCCACGGTCAGGTGCACCTGAACACCAGCGGCTGGCCGCAGTGCGCCTACATGGTGACGTACACGCGCAGCCTGAAGCTCACCGATGGCGAGGACGATGACTCGGGGCGTGGTGGGGTGGTCGCGGTGTTCTGCAAGCGGTAGCGGTCGAGTCGGTTCAGGTCGGGGCACATCAAAGCCATCTTGCATTGCGTCGAATCAAATTAAAGAACGGTTGAATTTGATTCCCGCAATCCGGAGCAAGTCCAGTGTCGTGTCAAGCATTGATGGACGGTTGGCGCGACCCGGGCCCCCACCCCAACCCTCCCCCGCTGGGGGAGGGAGCAAGACCAGATCCCAATGCGCCTACTCTCCTCCCCCCAGCGGGGGGAGGTCGGGAGGGGGGCCTTCGGGGTCAGCAGACATCACAACCCGCGTACCGTCAACCGACCCGGTTCAACGTGGTGATGGCATCCGCCCCGGCAGATCCAGCCGCGTCACCACCGGCTCGCTGCGCGCCACCACCCGCCCCGCCCGCAGCACCAGCAGCCGGTGCGCCCTGAGCCGCAGCGCCTCCACTACATCCCGCGCCTGCAGCAGCACCAGGTCCGCCCGGCACCCCACGTCCAGCCCGTAGCCCTCCAGCCCGAGGATGCGCGCCGGCGTCGTCGTCACCGCGTCGAAGCACTGCCGCATCGCCGCCTGCGAGGTCATCTGCGCGACATGCAGCCCCATGTGCGCGACCTCCAGCATGTCGCCGCTGCCCAGGCTGTACCACGGGTCCATCACGCAGTCGTGCCCGAACGCGACCGGCACACCCGCGGCCAGCAGCTCCGGCACCCGCGTCATGCCGCGGCGCTTCGGATACGTGTCGTGGCGCCCTTGCAGCGTGATGTTGATCAGCGGATTCGCAATCGCCGCCACGCCCGCCTCGGCGATCAGCGGCAGCAGCTTGGAGACGTAGTAGTTGTCCATCGAGTGCATCGACGTGAGGTGCGAGCCCGCCACCCGGCCATGCAAGCCCAGCCGCTGCGCATGAAAGCTCAGCGTCTCGATGTGCCGGCTCAGCGGGTCGTCCGTCTCGTCGCAGTGCATGTCCACCCGCAGCCCGCGCTCGGCCGCCAGCTCGCACAGGAGGCGCACCGACTCCGCGCCCTCGCCCATCGTCCGCTCGAAATGCGGGATGCCGCCGACCACGTCCACGCCCAGGTCGAGCGCCCGCTTCAGCAGCAACAGCGCACCGGGTGAGCGCAGCACGCCGTCCTGCGGGAACGCGACGAGCTGCAGGTTCAGGTAGGGCTTCACCCGCTCGCGCACCTGCAGCAACGCCTCCACCGCCAGCAAGCGCGGATCGCACACGTCCACATGGCTGCGAATCGCCAGCAGCCCCTTGCCCACCGCCCAGTCGCAATACGCCAGCGCCCGCTCGACGATCGCGTCCTGCGTCAGCGTCGGTTTCAGCTCGCCCCACAGCGCGATGCCCTCCAGCAGCGTGCCGCTCTGGTTGACGCGCGGCAGGCCGTAGCTGAGCGTCGAGTCCATGTGGAAATGCGCGTCGACGAACGGCGGTGTGACGAGCTGGCCGGCGGCGTCGACTTCCTCGGCGGCGGTGGCAACCAAGGCGGGTTCGACGGCGACGATGCGGCCGTCGCGGACGCCGATGTCGTGGTCGCGCCGGCCGTCCGGCAGGGTGCAGTGGCGCAGGATCAGGTCCAGCATGGAAGCTCCTTCAAACGCACCGTCATGCCCGCGAACGCGGGCACCCACGGTCCGCTTCCACGCTGGGTGGCGGGGGTGGGCCCTCGCATGCGCGAGGGTGACGGGAGGGGGGTGACGGTGGCGGGTGGGGTGTGACGCCGCAGCCGCGCAGCACGGTCCGCAGCACATGGTCGGTGGCGCGCTGCAGGTCGTCCGGGCCGAGCCGCGCCACGCCCAGCACGGCGCAGACCTGCGCGTCGAAGTCAGCGTAGGTCTGTGTCGCGGCCCAGACTGTGAAGAACAGGTGCGTCGCGTCCACGTCCGCCGCGATCCAGCCGCGGGCCTTCCAGCCGTCGATGACGCGCACCTTGTCCTCCACCAGCGCGCGCAGCTCGGTGCGCAGCAGGTCGCCGATCTCGGGCGCGCCGCGCAGCACCTCGCTGGCGAACAGCCGCGACGCCTCGGGCCGCTCGGCGGTGAGGCGCATCTTCTCGGTGATGTAGTGGCCGAGCGCGTCGTGCGGGTGGCGGTCGGCGGCGAGCGCGTCGGCCGGGGCGAGCCAGTCGTGCAGCAGGTCGGCCAGCACCGCGCGGTACAGCGCCTGCTTGTGGCGGAAGTAGTAGTGCAGGCTCGCCTTGGGCAGGCCGGCGGCGGTGGCGATGTCCTGCATCGTCGCGCCGGCAAACCCTTCCGCGGCGAAGACACCGGCCGCCGCGCGCAGGATGTCGGCCTCGCGCGCCTGCCGGATGCGCCCGCCGCGCGCCGTCGGCATGGTCACTTCGTGCCGAAGATCCGGTCGCCCGCGTCGCCCAGGCCGGGCACGATGTAGCCGTGGTCGTTCAGGTGGTCGTCGATCGCGGCCAGCGTCAGCGACACGTCCGGGTGCGCGTCGGTCAGCGCCTTCACACCTTCAGGCGAGCCGATCATGCAGACCATCTTCAGGCTCGTCACCCCCGCCTCCTTCAGCCGGTGCAGCGCCGCCACCGCCGAGTTGCCGGTCGCCAGCATCGGGTCGACGACGATGACGGTGCGCTCCTGGATGTCCTCGGGCAGCTTCAGGTAGT
This sequence comes from uncultured Sphaerotilus sp., assembly GCF_963924895.1. Taxonomy (NCBI): domain Bacteria; kingdom Pseudomonadati; phylum Pseudomonadota; class Betaproteobacteria; order Burkholderiales; family Sphaerotilaceae; genus Sphaerotilus; species uncultured Sphaerotilus sp. The sequence continues at coordinate 9,891 of NZ_CAWURG010000012.1, read as the reverse complement.
ACTCGATCGGCTCCAGCGTGGTCGGGTCGCGGAACAGCCCGATGTGGCCGACGCGGGCGCCGGGCAGCAGGTCGATCATGCCGTCGAGCATCCCGTTGCCCGCGCGCAGGATCGACACCAGGCACAGCTTCTTGCCGCTGATCACCGGCGAGCGCATCGCGGCCACCGGCGTCTGGATGTCGATCAGCTCGGTCGGCAGATCGCGCGTGACTTCGTAGGCCAGCATCGCGGCAATCTCGCGCACGAGGCGGCGAAAGTTGTCGGTGGTGGTGTCCTGGCTGCGCACATAGGTCAGCTTGTGCTGCATCAGCGGGTGGTCCACGACATGGACCGAAGGCGTGGCGGACATGGCGGTACTCCTCGTCAAAAACGTTGAATCTTCAAAAAACGGTGCCATCGCTGGCGATGTTGAGCGGCGGCGCGCCCCCCGGTCGGCGGGCGGCGGCGAGTCGGCGTCCGGTCGCCCAGGTACCACCTTCCAGCACACACGCCAGCGGAAACGCCTCGGCCGACAGCCCCAGCGTGGCCCGGACCCCTTCAGCGATCAGGTCCAGCGCCGCCACCGTCACCGCCCGCCACTCGACGATGGCCGGATCATCCACCGACAGCAGCATGGTCGGCAACGCCCCCGACGCCGGAATCAGCAGACCGGTGTCCAGCAGCAGCCCGCCGTTGCGGTACTCGGGCAGACCGGTCAGCGCGTCCAGCCCGGTGACGCTCAGGCCCGCGTCGGCCAGCGGCTCCAGCAGCGAGTACGTCAGCCACTGCGTCAGCTTGTGGAACGGCATCCAGCCATCGGCGGTCGCCGGGTGGTGCCAGCAGTCGCCGAGGTTCACACCCTCCAGCGACAAGCGCCCCGGCCACACCGGGCCCAGCGCGCGCAGCAAGGTGCCAAGCACGACATCCGCATCGATTCGGTCGCCTTCAGCTTGCATCAGCAGGAAATCGAGCAGGTTCCCCAAACGCGCGGGGATACCGAACACTGCGGGCGTCGCCGCCATCACCTCGCCGAGCCGCCGCAGCAGCGCGGCGCGGCCATCCAGCCCGACCAGCGGGTTGTCGGCGCGCACCTGGAACGCACCAGCCAGCGCGTCGGGCGTCACCGCGGCGAGCGCAGAGGCGTCGGTACGCAGCAGCGCCGTGGCGTCCGCCGACCAGCCGCCACGCGCGAACCAGTCGAAGCTCGCCACGCCCAGCCCTTCCGAACGCGACAGGCGCTGGCCGTGCGCCGCGTCGTCGTAGTGCCAGGCCGCGCCCGCCCCCGCATCGAGCAGCACGCTCGGGATCACAAGGTCGATGCGCACCCGGGCGCGCTCCAGCCGCTGCGCCTCTCCCGCCAACCCCACCGCGTCGGCGAGCGCCACCCAGCGATCAGCGCCGCCCGCCTCGAAATGGCGCCACCGGCTGTGAACCGGCACGCGCAGGTCCGGGTAACTCGCCCGCGTCGTCTCGACCACCGCCGCGACGGTCTGCGCCAGCCGCGACGGCTCCCAGCGCCAGTGCAGCGAGCGCCCCGCCGCGACGTGGTCCAGCACCGCATGGCTGCGCGCGCGCACCGCCCGCGCGCTCAGCAGCGGCGTCGCCGGGTGGTCCGCCGGGACGGGCGTGTGCCAGCCGGGGCCGCCCCAGCGATCAGGTTTCGGAATCAAAGCCGCCATGATCACGACTCCAGCCCGCGGCCCTTCGCCACGGTCAGCTCTTCGGCGTCGGGGGTGTAGGTCGAGAAGTAGCCCGCCGCCTTCTTCGCGTCCATCTCCACCTGCGCATCGGCGGGGATCAGCTCATCGGGGATCGGCACGCGCTCGACCACCTCGATGCCCTGCGCCGTCAGCGCGTCGTGTTTCATGTTGCTCATCGAGGCCCAGCGGTCGATGCGCGTGATGCCTAGCCAGTGGAAGACGTCGGGCATCAGCTCCTGGAAGCGCATGTCCTGCACGCCGGCCACGCACTCGGTGCGCTCGAAATAGGTCTCGGCGCGGTCGCCGCCAACCTGGCGCTTGCGGGCGTTGTAGACGAGGAACTTGGTGACCTCGCCCAGCGCGCGGCCTTCCTTGCGGTTGTAGATCACCACGCCGACACCGCCCTGCTGCGCCATCTCGATGCAGACCTCGATGCCGTGCGCCAGATACGGGCGGCAGGTGCAGATGTCCGAGCCGAACACGTCCGAGCCGTTGCACTCGTCGTGGACGCGGCAGGCCACCTTGGTTTCCGGCGGGCCGAGCTTGCTCACGTCGCCGAAGAAGTACAGCGTCATGCCCCCGATCGGCGGCAGGAACACCTTCAGGTCCGGTCGCGTGACCAGTTCCGGGAACATGCCGGCGGTCTGCTCGAACAGGTTGCGGCGCAGCGTGCTTTCCTTGATGCCGAAACGCTTGGCGATGCCCGGCAGGTACCAGACCGGGTCGATCGCCGCCTTGGTGACGCGCACGTCGCCGTTGGCGTTGAGGATGTCGCCATCGGGCACCAGCCGGCCGGACTGGATCGCGGCCAGCAACTCGGGCATGTTGATGTGCGCCTTGGTGACGGCGATGGTCGGGCGGACGTCGATGCCCTGCGCGATCTGCGCGCTGAAGACCTGTCCGGCCCGGTGGCCCCAGGGGTCGAAGGAGACGATCTTCTCGGGGTCGGCCCACTGCGGGTGCGGGCCGATCGGCTCGGCGGGCGCGGTGTCGGTCAGGTCGGGTTTGTGCAGCCGCTGCAGCTTGCCGGAGGCGATGGCCAGCGCGCGGTAGACGGCGTAGGCGCCCGAGTGCGAGCCGATGGCGTTGCGGTGCGCCGGGTTGGTGAGGCTCGCGATGATCGGGCCGCGGGCCTCCGGGGTGGCGGCACCCCAGTGCACCTCGGTGCTCAGCAGGTCGCGCCGCTGGGGATGGGACGTCAGGACGATGTGCTCAGCCATGAAGGGACTCCGGAGACTTCGGAACTCTGAAACTTGACCAGTCGGTCAACTTTCATCCCTTCGTAGCGAGTTGCGTGCCAGTGCTTACCCGAGGTTCCTGCACCGCAACAGGGCAGAACCGTGCGGAACTCAGTACGTGATGGTGCGCACGCCGCTGGCCGTGCCCAGCAGGCAGACCCGCGCCTTGTGCCTGGCGAAGATGCCGACCGTGACGACGCCCGGCCACTGGTTGACCTCGGTCTCCATTGCCAGCGGGTCGGTGATCTGCAGGCCACGCACGTCGAGGATGTGGTTGCCGTTGTCGGTCACGACGCCCGCGCGCAGCGTCGCGTCGCCGCCGTAGGCCGCCTGAAAACGCCGGGCGACCTGCGCCGCCGCCATCGGGATCACCTCGACCGGCAGCGGGAAGCGGCCCATCACGTCGACCAGCTTGCTCTCGTCGGCGATGCAGATGAAGCGCTCGGCCAGGTCGGCGACGATCTTCTCGCGGGTCAGCGCCGCACCACCGCCCTTGACCATGTTCCCGGCCGCGTCGATCTCGTCCGCGCCGTCGATGTAGACGGGGATCGAGGTCACCTCGGCCGCGTCGAACACGGGGATGCCGTGCGCCTGCAGCCGCGCCGTGCTGGCAACGGAGGACGACACAGCGCCGCGGACCGTGTCCTTGACCGTGGCGAGGGCGTCGATGAACTTGTTGACGGTGGAGCCGGTACCGACGCCGACGACGGAGCCGGGTTGCACGTACTGGAGGGCGGCCTGGCCGACGAGGGCCTTGAGTTCGTCTTGGGTCATGGTGGGGTGCGCAGGGGCAGGCATTGAATCGGGGACAATCGCACGATTATGGCCCTCGTTCCCTACGCCCTCACCCGCCCTTTCCTGTTCGGACTCGACCCGGAAGCCGCCCACGAACTGACGCTCGACTCCATCGCGCGCCTGCAGAACACGCCGCTGCAATGCCTCTGGGCGCACAGCCGTGTCAGTGATCCGGTGACGGTGGCGGGGCTGAAGTTCCCGAACCGCATCGGGCTGGCCGCGGGGCTGGACAAGAACGGCCGCTGCATCGACGGCCTCGGCGCGATGGGCTTCGGCTTCATCGAGGTCGGCACCGTGACCCCGAAGGGCCAGCCCGGCAACCCGAAGCCGCGCATGTTCCGCCTGCCGGAAGCCAATGCGCTGATCAACCGGCTGGGCTTCAACAACGAGGGGCTGGACAGCTTCCTCGCCAACGTCAAGCGCGCGACCAGCTTCCGCCGCGCGGGCGGCATCCTCGGGCTGAATATCGGCAAGAACGCCGTGACGCCGATCGAGAACGCCGTCGACGACTACCTGATCGGACTGGCCGGTGTCTATCCGCACGCCGACTACGTCACCGTCAACATCTCCAGCCCGAACACCAAGAACCTGCGCGCACTGCAGAGCGACGAGGCGCTGGACGCGCTGCTGTCGGCCTTGCAAGCACGCAAGCTACAGCTCGCCAAGGAGCACGGCCGCACGGTGCCGATGTTCGTGAAGATCGCGCCCGACCTCGACGAGGCGCAGGTCAAGGTGATCGCCGCAACGCTGAAGAACAACGGCATCGACGGCGTGATCGCCACCAACACCACCATCGGGCGGGATGCGGTGAAGGGAATGAAGCACGCGGCGGAAGCGGGCGGACTCTCGGGCGCGCCGGTGTTCGAGGCGAGCAACACGGTGATCCGCCAGTTGCGCGCCGAGCTGGGCGGCGCGTATCCGATCATCGGCGTGGGCGGCGTGCTCAGCGGCGCGGACGCGAAGGCCAAGCGCGCAGCGGGGGCGGATCTGGTGCAGGTGTATACCGGGTTGATCTACCGGGGGCCGGGGCTGGCGAGCGAGTGCGCGCGCGCCTTGCGCCGCTGACCCACACCGTCATCCTCGCGAACGCGAGGACCCACCCGTTGCGCTGACCGTGGGTTCCCGCTTTCGCGGGAATGACGGGAAAGCGAGCGGCGTGGCGGCGGGACGCCTCAGATCCGCCGCTCTTCCACCGCGTGGCACGCCACGCGCACCCCATCCACCTCGGTCAACACCGGCCGCTCCGCCCGACACCGCGCATTCGCATGCGGACAGCGCGGATTGAACGCACAGCCCGCCGGCGGATTCAGCGCGTCGGGCACCTCGCCCTGCACCGGCGTTCTAGCGCGGCCGCTCATGTGGATGTCGGGAATCGCGTCGAGCAGCATCCGCGTGTAGGGATGGCGCGGCTGGCGGAACAAGGTCCGCTTGTCCGCCACCTCGACCAGCCGCCCGAGGTACATCACCCCGACTACATCGCTCACATGCCGCACCACTGCGAGGTTGTGCGAGATGAAGAGGTAGGTCAGCCCGCGCTCGCGCTGCAGGTCTTTCATCAGGTTGAGCACCTGCGCCTGCACCGACACGTCCAGTGCCGAGGTCGGCTCGTCGCAGACGAGGAACTCGGGATTGGTCGCCAGCGCGCGCGCGATCGAGACGCGCTGGCGCTGGCCGCCGGAGAACTGGTGCGGAAAGCGGTCGAGGTCCGCGCCGGCCAGCCCCACCTGCGTCAACAACTCGGCCGCCCGCTCGCGCAGCGCGGCGCGGTCGGTCAGCAGGCCATGTTCCAGCAGCGGCTCGCCGACGATGTCCGCCACCGTCCAGCGCGGGTTCAGGCTCGCATACGGGTCCTGGAAGATCATCTGCAGCCGCCGCCGCAATGTTTGCCCCTGCGGCGTGACGAGCGTCGCGTGCAGCGGCTGGCCGTCGATGCGCACCTCACCGCGGGTCGGCGCATGCAGGCCGACCAGCAGCCGCGCCACCGTGCTCTTGCCACAGCCGGACTCGCCCACCAGCGCCAGCGTCTGCCCGCGCGGAATCTCGAAACTCACCCCATCGACCGCATGGACCCACTGCCGCGGCCGGCGCTCGATCACCCGGTTCAGCCACGGCGCCGAGACATCGAAGGTCTTCGCCAGATCGCGGACTTCCACGAGCGGCGCCGTCATGCGGACACCTCCGCCGGCGAGACACGCCAGCAGGCGGCGCGGGTTTCGCCCCCGGTCGCCATCAGCTCGGGCCGCTCGGTGCGGCAACGGTCGATCACGCGCTCGCAGCGGGGGTGAAACGCACAGCCGCTGGGCATCGCGTCCAGCCGCGGCATCGCACCGTCGATTTGCAGCAACCGCTCGCGGTCCTCGTCCATCGACGGGATCGCGCCCATCAGGCCGACGCTGTACGGGTGCGCCGGCCGGTGGATCAGCGCGCCGACCGGCCCGATCTCGGCGATGCGCCCGGCGTACATCACCGCCACGCGGTCACAGGTCTCGGCGATCACGCCCATGTCGTGCGTGATCAGCATCACCGCCGCGCCGCGCTCGCGGCAGACGCGCTTCAGCAGCGCAATGATCTGCGCCTGGATCGACACGTCGAGCGCCGTCGTCGGCTCGTCCGCGATGACCAGCCGCGGCTCGGCGGCCAGCGCCAGCGCGATCACGACCCGCTGGCGCATGCCGCCGGAGAACTGGTGCGGGTAATGGTCGAGCCGCTGCTCGGGTGCCGGGATGCCGGTGTCGGCCAACAGTTGCACCGCCCGCGCCCGGGCGGCGTGGCGGTCCAGGTCGAGGTGGGTCTGGATGGTCTCGATGAGCTGCTGCCCGACCGTGAACAGCGGATTCAGCGAGGTCAGCGGATCCTGGAAGACCATGCCGATCTGCCGACCGCGCACCTTGCGCATCTCGTCGGGCGGCAGGTTGTCGATGCGGCGGCCATCGAGCCGGATCTCGCCCGCGGCAATGCGGCCGGGCGGGTCGAGCAGGCCGATGATGGCCGCGCCGGTCAGCGACTTGCCCGCGCCGGACTCGCCAACCACGCCCAGGATCTCGCCCGCGGCGAGGCTGAAGGACACATCGTCCAGCGCCCGCAGCGCGCCGTGGCGGTGCGCGAATTCCACCCGCAGGTGGTCCACTTCAAGCAAGGGAGTTGTCATCGCCAAGTCGTCACCGCAAGCGGGGATTGAGCACATCGCGCAGCCAGTCGCCCAGCAGGTTCACGCTCAGCGCGATCAGCACCAGCATCGCGCCGGGGAACACCGTGATCCACCACTCGCCCGAGAACAGGAAATCGTTGCCAGTGCGGATCAGCGTGCCCAGGCTCGGCGAGGTGGGTGGCACTCCGACGCCGAGGAAGGACAGCGTCGCCTCGGTGATGATGGCGGTGGCCACCTGCACGGTGGCCAGCACCAGCACCGGCCCGAGCACGTTCGGCAGCACATGCCGGCGCATGATCCGCAGCGGCGTAACCCCGATCACCCGCGCCGCCTGCACGTAGTCCTTCTGCCGCTCCACCATCGTCGAGCCGCGCACCGTGCGCGCGTACTGCACCCAGCCGGTCAGCGAGATCGCCAGCACCAGCACCGAAAACGCCAGCAGGTCGTGCGCGTTCGGCCACAGCGCCTTGCCGACGCCATCGATCAGCAGCGCCACCAGGATCGACGGGAAGGACAGCATCACGTCGCAGATGCGCATGATCAGCGCATCCGTGCGCCCGCCGACGAACCCCGCCAGCAGCCCCAGCCCGACGCCCACCACCAGCGACAGCAACACCGACGCCAGCCCCACCAGCAGCGAGATGCGCGCGCCGTACATCACCGCGGAGAGGATGTCGCGGCCCTGGTCGTCGGTGCCGAGCGGATAGAGCCGCTGGCCTTCCGGCGTCCACGCGGGCGGCAACCGGGACGACATCAGGTCGAGGCTGGCGAGGTCGAAGGGGTTGTGCGGCGCGATCCATGGCGCCCCGAAGGCCGCGATCAGGCAGGCCGCGAACACGAGCGCCGCGCCCATCGCCGCGGGCGAGGACCGCAGGCTGTACCAGACCTCGCTGTCGCGCCATCCCATGGACACACTCATGGTTTCACGGTCACCCACTTGAAGAACATCATGTTGTCGGCCAACTGCGTCAGCGCCACCGTCTTCTTCATGCCCCAGGCCAGCGCCTGCTGGTGCAGCGGCAGGTGGCCGACGTCATCGGCATGCAACTTGAAGGCTTCGGCGATCATCGCGTTGCGTTTGGCCTGATCGGTCTCGCTCTGGATCTTCAGCGTCAGCTCGTCCACCTTCGGGTTGCTGTAGCTGCCGAGGTTGAACTGGCCCTGGCCCTTGTCGGTGGGCGTGGCCATCAGCGAGGTCATCGGGTTGTGGGCGTCGTAGGTGCTGGGGGTCCAGCCGAGCAGATAGAAGCTGGTGTTGCGGCTGAGGATCTTCTGGAAGTAGGTGGCCTTGCTCTCGGCCTGCAGATTGATCTTCACGCCCACCTTCGCCAGACCCGAGGCCACCGCCTGGCAGATCTCGCCGTCGTTGACGTAGCGGTCGTTCGGGCAGTTCATCGTCACCTCGAAGCCCGTGGGATAGCCCGCCTCGGCCAGCAGCTTCTTCGACGCCTCGGGGTCGTAGGGCAGGCGCTTGTTCATCTCCGGCACGAAACCCCTGATGCCCGGGCCGACCATCAGCGCCGTCGGCGTGGCCGCACCGCGCATCACGCGGCTGCGGATCGCCTCGATGTCGATGGCCTGGTAGAACGCCTGGCGCACCCGCACATCCTTGAACGGATTCTTGCCCTTGACGCTGGAGAAGAGCAGCTCGTCGCGCTTCTGGTCCATGCCGAGGAAGATGGTGCGCAGTTCCGGGCCTTGCAGCACCGTCAGCGCCGGGTTGGCATTCAACCGCGCGACGTCTTGCAGCGGCACCGGCTCCATCACATCGATTTCGCCGGACATCAGCGCCGCCACGCGGGTCGCGTCATTGCCGATCGGCGTGAAGACGACCTCGTCGACATTGCTCTCGACCTTGTCCCAGTACTGGAAGTTGCGGACCAGCACCGTGCGCGCGCCCGGCTGGCGCTCTTTCACGCGGAAGGGCCCCGTGCCATTGGCCTTGAACGACGCGACGTTCTCGATGCCCTTGCGGCGGTCGACCGGCGTGACAGCCTTGTTCTGCTCGCACCAGGCGCGGTTCATCACGTAGACCTGCGTCAGCACGTCCGGCAGGATCGGGAAGGGGGTGAGCGTCTCGATCTCGACCACCAGATCGCTGACCTTGCGCACCTCCTTGAGGCTGGAGGCGTAGCTCTTCATGTCGGAGCCCTCCCCCGCGATGCGCTTGAAGGTGAAGACCACGTCGTCCGCGGTGAAGGCGCTGCCATCGTGGAATTTCACGCCGGGCCGCAGCTCGAAGCGCCACACGGTCGGCGCCGTCTGCTTCCAGGCGATGGCCAGCCCGGGGACGAGGCCGAGCTTCTTGTCACGCGCCACCAGCGGCTCATAGACATTGCCGGTGAAGCTGAGCTGCAGCGATTCGTTGAGCGAATGCGGGTCCATCGACACCGCATCGCCCTGGTTGGCGACCTTGAGTGTCACGGCCTGCGCCAGTGGCGCCAAGGCGAGCAGCAGGGCACAGGTCACGGAGGCCAGTCTGGGCTTCATCATCGGAAGACTCCTTTGTCGTGCAGGCAGGGAACGCAGGGAACAACAGACCGGTCACCGCGGCATCGACTCAACGCGCTGTCGGCGTCGTCGCCACCCGCAGCCGCGGATCGACCGTCACATACAAGAGATCCACCACCATGTTGATCAGCACGAAGATCAGCGCGATCAGGCACAGGTAGGCGGCCATCACCGGGATGTCCGCGAACTGCACCGCCTGGATGAACAGCAGGCCCATGCCCGGCCACTGGAACACCGTCTCGGTGATGATGGCAAACGCGATCAGCGAGCCCAGTTGCAGCCCGGTGATGGTGATGACAGGAACCAGGGTGTTCTTCAGGGCGTGGCGAAAATGCACCACCCGATCGCTCAGCCCCCGGGCACGGGCGAAGCGGATGTAGTCGGTGCGCAACACCTCCAGCATCTCCGCCCGCACCAATCGCATGATCAGCGTGAGCTGGAACACCGACAGGGTGATGGCCGGCAGCAGCAGGTGGCGCCAGCCGTCGAGCGTGAGTAGGCCGGTTTGCCAGTTGCCCAG